>JBKCTS010000053.1:0-8094 GCA_046318695.1 Acidovorax sp. | reverse complement strand
GCGAATCACGGTCAACACGCACGAGGCCGCAGCGGAGGTGACCTACATCCGCGAGCAGCTAGATCGGATGGGGGAGTCTGTTCCTTTGGTGGGTGACTTCCACTACAACGGACACCGACTGCTGACAGATTTTCCCGATTGCGCCCAAGCACTTTCGAAGTACCGGATCAATCCCGGAAATGTCGGGAAGGGTGACAAGCGGGACCGCCAGTTCGGGCAGATGATCGATGCTGCCATGCGCTGGAACAAGGTGGTTCGAATCGGAGTCAACTGGGGAAGCCTGGATCAGGAACTCCTCGCAAACCTGATGGATACCAACAGCCGGCGAACTAATCCGTTGGACGCCCGCCAGGTGATGTACGAAGCCCTGATTTCGTCGGCCATTGAATCGGCTCAGCGAGCCGAGGCCATGGGGCTGGATGGCAATCAAATCATCCTTTCGTGCAAGGTCAGCGGAGTGCAGGATTTGATTTCTGTCTATCGTGAGTTGGCCCGACGTTGTGACTATGCACTCCACCTGGGACTTACCGAAGCCGGCATGGGGACCAAGGGCACCGTCGCCTCCGCAGCCGCTTTGTCCGTGCTTCTCCAGGAGGGCATTGGGGACACGATTCGTGTTTCTCTCACACCCCAGCCCGGCGAGGCGCGCACGCAGGAAGTCGTCGTCGCCTCGGAGATTCTTCAGTCGCTGGGTTTGCGCGTCTTTGTCCCTAGTGTGACGGCTTGCCCAGGCTGCGGTCGGACAACCAGCACAACGTTTCAGGAAATGGCCAAGCAGATTGACGATTTCCTGCGTGCGCAGATGCCGATCTGGCGCACGCGCTATCCGGGTGTGGAAACACTCCGGGTAGCCGTCATGGGATGTATTGTCAACGGGCCGGGGGAAAGCAAGCACGCCGATATCGGAATCAGTCTCCCCGGTACGGGTGAAGCCTCCGCGGCGCCCGTGTTCATTGACGGCGAAAAGGCCATGACGTTGCGGGGCGAGCGCATCGCCGAAGAATTTCATCAGATCGTCGAAAAATACGTTGAACAACGGTTTGGCACAAATACCGTTCCTCCATCGGCGTAGTCGCGGGGCGACAAGCCACTCCAATGGCTTGATCGACTGCGGGCATCGACCAGTTAGACAGTGCAGGATTAAATAGTTGTGAGTTTCGATAAAGGCGCGTCCTCCCCCAAAGCCGGCAAGCTGGCAGCCGTTAAAGGCATGAACGACATTCTTCCTCCCGAGTCGGCGCGTTGGGAGTGGCTCGAGGAAAAAGTCCGAAGTCTGATGGGGCGCTTCGCATATCGGAACATACGCACGCCGATCGTGGAGCCGACGGCGCTGTTTGTGCGCGGGCTTGGCGAGGTGACCGATATCGTGGAGAAGGAGATGTACTCCTTCGAAGACCGGCTCAATGGAGAGCATCTGACACTTCGGCCCGAGGCCACTGCGGGGGTAGTGCGTGCCGTCGTGGAGCATTCGTTGCTCTACGAGGGCGGCAAAAGGCTCTATTACATGGGGCCCATGTTCCGGCATGAACGCCCTCAGCGTGGACGTTATCGCCAGTTTCACCAGATCGGAGCAGAGGCTTTGGGTTTTGCCGGACCCGAAGTAGACGCAGAACTCATATTGCTGGCCGATGAGCTGTGGCGCGAACTGGGCATCGCCGATGTCAGGCTTGAGCTCAACAGTCTGGGGGAGCCTCAGGAGCGTAAGGCACATCGTCAGGCGCTCATCAGTTATCTTGAGCAGCGCGCAGTTTTGCTCGACGAAGACGCGCGCCGGCGGTTGCACACCAATCCACTGCGGATACTGGATACCAAGAACCCTGCCATGCAGGGCCTCGTCGACGCAGCGCCCCGGCTGATCGACTTTCTTGGGTCCGAGTCGATCGCGCATTTCGAAGGGGTCAAGTCCATCTTGACGGCCAATGGTGTGCCATGGACAGTCAATCCCCGCCTGGTGCGCGGGATGGACTATTACAACCTCACGGTTTTTGAATTTGTTACCGACCGGCTGGGTTCGCAGGGCACGATTTGCGGCGGCGGGCGGTATGACTATCTGATTGAACAGGTCGGAGGCAAGCCTGCGCCAGCGGTAGGCTGGGCATTGGGCATCGAGCGGGTTCTTGAGTTGCTGAAAGAGCAGCAGAAGGTCGTCCCGACTCTCATTCCTGACGTTTACGCCGTTGTGCCGTCACCCGCTACCCTCCCTTTGGCTATCGCCACAATTCAGACGCTGCGTCGAGCAGGGGTTTCCGTGCAAATGCACGCCGCGCCGGCACGATCAGACGGCATGGGTAGCATGAAGTCCCAGTTCAAAAAGGCCGATGCCAGCGGCGCGCGTTGCGCTTTGGTATTCGGAGACAACGAGGTATCCAGAGGGATGGTGATCATCAAAGCTCTGCGTGACGGATCGGGTGCTCAAACTGAACGTCCCTTAGCCACCATCGATCAATGGGCTACCACCCTACAATCCACCGGCTAGGCACAAGTTAACTCATGGCAAAACATCTCGATTTAGAAGAACAAGAACAGCTTGATCAGCTCAAGCACTTCTGGAACAAGTGGGGCTCACTGATCAGTTCACTGATCGTTGTGGTGGCGGGCTCTGTCGCCGCCTGGAACGGGTACCAGTATTGGCAAAATCGTCAGGCTGGGCAGGCTGCGGCCTTATTTGAGTCCGTTGAAGCTGCTTTACGGTCAGGCGATCAGGCTCGGATGTCGCAGGCATTCGAGGACATTCGCGGTCGGTATCCACGCACGGTACAAGCGGCGCAAGCGGGTCTTGCCGTTGCGAAGGCGATGGTCGATGCGGGCAAGCTCGATGGCGCGAAGGATGCCTTGAATTGGGTCGCCGAAAACGCCGGTGACGATGGGTTGAAAGCGATTGCACAGTTGCGGCTTGCCAGTGTGCTGCTTGACCAAAAGGACTATGACGAAGCTCTGAAACATCTTTCGGCGAAGATACCCGTCGAGTTCGAAGGAGCGTTTGCTGATCGTCGCGGGGACATTTTCGTGCTGCAGGAAAAGCGGCCAGAGGCGATTGCGGAGTACACGAAGGCGTACAAGCGTATCGACGAAAAAATCGAGTACCGTGGCCTGGTCGAGGTGAAGCTTGCCGCTTTGGGTGCTTCTCCTGTGGCCGCAACCATTGAGGCATCGCTACCCGTCCAAGGGGTGCGCAGGTGATGAAGACGGCACCTCGTGTGTTGGCTGCAAGGTCTCCTGTGCGGCGGGTCGCAGAGGCAATTGCTTGTCTTTTTCTGTTGGCCTCCGTGGCGGGGTGCTCTTTGTGGGGTTCTGGCAACTCGAAGCCGGTACCGCCGGATCTCGGTCCGAACGTCCCGGTGCTCGGTGTGCGTGAAGTCTGGAGCACGCGTATCGGCAAGGTCGACATGCCGTTGGAGGTGCATGTGAACGGCAGCGCCGTAACGCTGGCGTCGTCCGATGGTTCGGTCGTAATGGTTGATGCCGCGACTGGACGTGAGCTATGGCGAGCTTTGATCGGTGAAGCATTGTCCGCAGGGGTGGGCAGCGATGGAAAATCTGCTGCGGTGGTCACTCGTGCCAATTCGCTCATCGTTCTTGAGGGCGGGAAGGAAAAATGGCGTCAGCCGTTGCCGGCACAAGTGTTTACGCCGCCACTCGTCGCAGGGGGGCGTGTCTTTGTGCTCTCCGCGGACCGGTCAGTAACCGCCTACGATGGATCATCGGGTCGTCGTTTGTGGATTCAACAGCGCCCAGGTGACCCACTCGTGTTGCGCCAGGCAGGGGTGCTACTTGCAGTGGGCGACACGCTGGTTGTAGGGTTTGCGGGGCGAATGGTAGGAATGAACCCCAACGGCGGAGCCGTGTTTTGGGAGTTGCCGCTTGCCTCTCCCCGTGGCACCAATGATGTGGAGCGCTTGGTCGAACTGGTAGGCCGCACCAGTCGTGTGGGAAATAGCGTTTGCGCCCGAGCTTTTCAGGCCGCCGTGGCGTGCGTCAATACTGATCTTCGCTCGGTGGTGTGGACCCAACCCGCCAGCGGTTCTGAGGGCGTGCATGGGGATGACAGGGCATTATTCGGAACGGAAAGCAATGGCGTTCTCAATGCATGGAGCCGATCAAGCGGTAGCCGGCTTTGGACCGTCGATCGCTTCAAGCATCGGAGGTTGACAGCTCCGCTGCTGCTTGGGCGGTCAGTGGTGTTTGGAGACGATACGGGGCTGGTTCACCTTGTTTCCCGGGATGACGGTGCGCCCCTGAACCGTCTTTCTACCGATGGGTCGGGTATGGCGGCGGCGCCTGTTGTTGCCGCCGATACCTTGGTGGTCGTCACCCGCAACGGCAGCGTTTTCGGATTCCGTCCAGACTGATTGGTTATCGAATGAAGCCAGTTGTCGCTCTCGTGGGGCGCCCGAACGTAGGAAAATCTACGCTTTTCAATAGGCTCACCAAGTCGCGTGACGCCATCGTGGCCGATTTCGCCGGACTGACCCGTGACCGCCACTACGGCAATGGCAACCAAGGCAAGCACGAGTACCTTGTCATTGATACCGGTGGGTTCGAGCCCGATGCGTCCTCAGGGATCTACCACGAGATGGCAAAGCAGACGCAACAAGCCGTTGCCGAAGCAGACGTCGTCCTGTTCGTCGTGGATGCACGGGCGGGGGTGTCTGCGCAGGACCACGACATCGCCAAATATCTGCGCCGCCTGGGAAAACCCTGCGTTCTCGTTGCCAACAAAGCCGAGGGAATGCTGGAGGGTGTCCAACTGGCGGAGTTCTATGAACTAGGCCTCGGAGCCGTTTGTCCAGTGTCGGCGGCGCATGGTCAGGGTATCCGTGGTCTGGTCGATCGTGCACTCGAGCCGCTTCACTTGGCTGAAATCGATGACGCCGGAGCGTCTGTCGACAAGAGCGTCATCAAGTTGGCCGTGGCGGGTAGGCCCAACGTAGGCAAATCGACCTTGATCAACACCTGGCTTGGCGAAGAGCGTCTGGTGGCGTTTGATATGCCGGGTACCACGCGCGACGCCATCACGGTACCTTTTGAGCGGAATGGCCAGCGTTTCGAGCTGATCGACACAGCAGGCTTGCGCCGCAAAGGGAAGGTCTTTGAGGCCATTGAGAAGTTTTCGGTGGTGAAAACGCTGCAGGCCATAGAGTCTGCCAACGTAGTGTTGCTGCTCTTGGACGCGACCCAGGGCGTCACCGATCAGGATGCCCATATCGCAGGCTACATTCTCGAGAGTGGTCGCGCGGTCGTGGTGGCGGTGAACAAATGGGATGCGGTAGATGATTACCAGCGTCAATTGCTCGAGCGGTCTATCGAAACCCGACTGGCATTCCTGAAGTTCGCATCTCTTCACTACATCTCTGCAAAAAAGCGCCAGGGGCTAGGCCCCCTCTGGACTTCTATTGTGCAGGCGCACCGGGCGGCTACCTGCAAGATGTCGACGCCCGTGCTGACGCGTCTCTTGTTGGAAGCGGTTCAGTTCCAAAGCCCGAAAAAAGTAGGGATGTTTCGCCCCAAAATGCGTTACGCCCATCAGGGAGGCATGAATCCCCCTGTGATCGTGATTCATGGAAATTCGCTGGAGCATGTTACAGATGCGTACAAGCGATTTCTTGAGGGTCGATTTCGAAAAGAGTTCGACCTGGTTGGAACCCCACTGCGGATTGAAATGAAGACTTCGCGCAATCCGTTTGCTGAAAACGACGGCGACTAGGGCCTGTTAGCACGACCATAGCAAGGCGCGTTGCTACCAAGAACTCTTTGCACCAGGCACTAGCCAAGGCCCCCGACTTGGCGTCGTCACGCGCCTATTGGCCCGGTTTTCGCCTCGTTCGCTCTGGCAAGCATAGTGTGAACGGGCCCTAGACGTAGCCGCGGTCGGCCCCTGTCAGCGCTTTGCAAGATGGCGCAAAGGCATTTTGGTCGCAACCCCATGGGCACTCGCAATCGCAATCGCAGTGTGAACAGGCCTTGGTCAAAGACTCCCATTTCGAGGGGGCATGATGGGGTTCAGTTCCAAAGCGACTTCCGCCCTGTGGTAAGGTGCCGGTCTACAACAACATTTTGAACACGGAGCATATCGTGAGCAACAAAGGCCAGCTTTTGCAAGATCCTTTCCTGAATGCGCTGCGTCGGGAACACGTTCCGGTGTCCATTTATCTGGTTAACGGCATCAAGTTACAGGGTCAGATCGAGTCCTTCGATCAGTACGTTGTTTTGCTCCGCAATACGGTGACCCAGATGGTCTACAAACATGCAATTTCCACCATAGTGCCTGGGCGTGCCGTGAGTTTCACGATGGCTGAAGGCGCCGACGCCGAAGGCAACGGCGCTTAGTGTTGTTCCGAGCACTCGCAAAGGGCGTCTCGGTGTTCGCGCAATAGCGCGTAGCCACATGAGCCCTATGGTCAATAAGAGTGAGGCGCCGGTTCTGCTGGTGGGTGTTGACCTCGGAGGTGCGCATTTCGATGGTGACCTTGAGGAACTGGGGCTGCTCGCGGAATCGGCAGGCCTTCAGCCTGTTGCACGCGTCACCTGCAAGCGCAAGGCCCCCGACGCTGCCTTGTTTGTAGGCAGCGGAAAGGCCGATGAGATCCGCATGCTCGCTCAGATGCACGGCGCAGTCGAGGTGCTGTTTGATCAGGCCCTTAGCCCGGCACAACAGCGCAATCTTGAGCGGCACCTTGAGCTTCCGGTAAACGATCGGACGTTGCTGATTCTGGAGATTTTTGCCCAGCGGGCACGCAGTCATGAGGGTAAGCTGCAGGTCGAACTTGCACGATTGCAGTACCTGAGTACCCGGCTAGTGCGGCGCTGGTCGCACTTGGAGCGACAGACCGGCGGTATTGGAGCGCGCGGCGGGCCGGGCGAAAAGCAGATCGAATTGGATCGACGCATGATCGGCGAGGCAATAAAGCGGACTCGAGACCGTTTGGTGAAAGTGAAGCGTCAACGAGCGACCCAACGTCGTCAGCGTGACCGCCGAGAGACCTTCAATATCTCACTTGTGGGGTACACGAACGCAGGAAAATCTACCTTGTTCAACGCCCTCGTCAAGGCCGAGACCTATGCCGCTGACCAACTGTTTGCAACGCTCGACACCACCACTAGACAGCTTTACCTCGCGGGTGCGGGTCGGTCTGTGTCGCTTTCTGACACGGTGGGATTCATCCGAGACTTGCCTCATGGGCTTGTGGATGCGTTCGAGGCAACCCTTCGGGAGGCGGTAGATGCGGATCTGTTGTTGCATGTTGTGGATGCATCCAACCCGCGGTTTCCTGAGCAGATGGCGCAGGTGCGGAGGGTGCTGGAGGAAATCGGTGCCGAGCAAGTGCCTCAGTTGCTCGTTTTCAACAAGCTAGATGCGCTGGACCCGAGTCAACGGCCTTCCGGTCTGGTCGACGAGTACGATATTCAAGGGGATGCTACGCCCCGTGTCTTCGTTAGTGCTCGTTCTGGCGAAGGATTGAATTTGCTGAGAAATGCGCTTTCTAGTCGCGCGCTGCAGTCCGGTATACCCATGCCCCCAACCCCCGTCCCTGAATTGCCAGCCCATGAGACCTGATTAGGCACAATGTCGAATTGCTGACGCCCATTGAGAACCAGAGATCTGCGTATGAATTTTTTATACCGTACCCCACGTTTGGCGTCGCTGCCAGCACGTCTTAGGGGCGTGTTTAACCTGAATGATCCTCGTTGGGGTCGCGGTGATGACAAGTCGGAGGATGACGCACGTCCTGATTCGCGTCCCACTGGCCCTGCAAGCGGGCAGCGCGGAAATGAGCAGCGCCCCAGCAGCGGGGGGCAGCCCCCGGACTTGGACGAGCTTTGGCGCGACCTCAATCGCAAGCTTGGCGCGGTTTTTGGTTCCAGGGGCGGCGGTGGCGATGGGCGCAACGGTGCGGGTGGATCTGGGTCTGGCGGCGGTTTTCAGCCCGATATGAAAAGCGCCGGTGTGGGCGTGGGGCTTATTGCCGGGATCGCCTTCCTGATCTGGATGGGTACCGGCTTCTTCATCGTGCAGGAAGGCCAGCAGGCTGTCATTACCCAGTTCGGTAAGTTCAAAAGCACGGTCGGTGCCGGATTCAACTGGCGGCTTCCTTA
>JBKCTS010000052.1:0-10707 GCA_046318695.1 Acidovorax sp. | reverse complement strand
CCTTTTTTTTCGAGCCGTACCCAGTTCTCCAGCGTCTGCTTGGGGACACCCAACACCTTTGCCGTGACAGCGGCCACCTGGCCAGCCTTGACCAGCCTGACGGCTTCCAGCTTGAATTCCAACGTGTACCGCGCCCGTCGTGTCGCGTCGCGCCTTTATTTCTCCTAAAACTGATTCTTACCCATCAGCTAAGGAGTACGTTTTTCGGGGGCAAGGTCATCAGTTTGGGCATCATGCAAACGAATAACCAAACGAAAAAGGGCCGCATATGCGGCCCTTGGCTTATTTGCATCGAGCCATCTCGGGCCCGCCAAGGCATTACATGCCCATGCCGCCCATGCCACCCATGCCACCCATGTCAGGCATGCCTGCGCCTCCCGCGCCAGACTCGTCCTTCGGGGCCTCGGCCACCATGGCTTCCGTCGTCAGCAGCAGCGAAGCTACCGAAGCAGCGTTTTGCAGGGCTGTGCGGGTGACCTTTGTGGGGTCCAGGATACCCATTTCGATCATGTCGCCGTAGGTGTCGTTGGCAGCGTTGAAGCCGTAGTTGCCCTTGCCGTTCAGCACAGCGTTCACCACCACTGAAGGCTCGCCACCTGCGTTGTAGACGATTTCGCGCAGAGGAGCTTCGATGGCCTTCAGGATGAGCTTCACGCCGGCGTCCTGGTCAGCGTTGTCGCCTTTGATCTCGCCAGCCGCCTGGCGCGCGCGCAGCAGCGCCACGCCACCACCGGCCACGATGCCTTCTTCCACTGCAGCGCGGGTAGCGTGCAGGGCGTCTTCCACGCGGGCCTTCTTTTCCTTCATTTCGACTTCGGTGGCAGCGCCGACCTTGATCACGGCCACGCCACCAGCCAGCTTGGCCACGCGCTCTTGCAGCTTTTCACGGTCGTAGTCGCTGGTCGCTTCTTCGATCTGGATGCGGATTTGCTTGACGCGGGCTTCGATGTCGCCAGCGGCACCGGCGCCGTCGATGATCGTGGTGTTTTCCTTGCCCACTTCCACGCGCTTGGCTTGGCCCAGGTCGGCCAGCGTCACCTTCTCCAGGGACAGACCCACTTCTTCAGCGATGACCTTGCCGCCCGTCAGGATGGCGATGTCTTCGAGCATGGCCTTGCGGCGGTCGCCGAAGCCAGGAGCCTTCACAGCCACGACCTTCAGGATGCCGCGGATGGTGTTGACCACCAGCGTTGCCAGGGCTTCGCCTTCGACTTCTTCGGCAATGATCAGCAGGGGGCGGCCAGCCTTAGCGACCTGTTCCAGCGTGGGCAGCAGGTCGCGGATGTTGCTGATCTTCTTGTCGAACAGCAGTACGAAGGGGTTGTCCAGCAAAGCGGCTTGCTTTTCTGGGTTGTTGATGAAGTAGGGCGACAGGTAGCCGCGGTCGAACTGCATGCCTTCCACGACATCCAGCTCGTTTTGCAGCGACTTGCCGTCTTCCACCGTGATCACGCCTTCCTTGCCGACCTTGTCCATGGCGTCAGCAATGATCTTGCCGATGGATTCGTCGGAGTTGGCGGAGATCGAGCCTACCTGGGCGATTTCCTTGGAGGTGGTGGTGGGCTTGGAGGCCTTCTTCAGCTCTTCGGTCAGGGCCAGCACGGCCTTGTCGATACCGCGCTTGAGGTCCATGGGGTTCAGGCCAGCGGCCACGTACTTGGAGCCTTCGCGCACGATGGCCTGGGCCAGCACGGTGGCGGTGGTGGTGCCGTCACCAGCGTTGTCGCTGGTCTTGGAGGCCACTTCCTTCACGAGCTGCGCGCCCATGTTTTGCAGCTTGTCCTTGAGTTCAATTTCCTTGGCCACGGACACACCGTCCTTGGTCACGGTGGGGGCGCCGAACGAGCGCTCCAGCACCACATTGCGGCCCTTGGGGCCCAGGGTCAACTTAACCGCGTGGGCCAGGATGTTCACGCCTTCGACCATGCGTGCGCGGGCTTCGCCGCCGAAAACTACGTCTTTTGCTGCCATTTGGAGCTCCTAAATTTGATTCAAACTGGCTGCTTGCGCTTGTTCAGCATGTGCTAGCAGCTATGAAAAGATGAGTAAACCAGAGGGGTGAGATTTATTTCTCGACCACGGCAAACAGATCGTCTTCCTTCATGACCAGCAGTTCGTCGCCGTTGACTTTGACGGTTTGGCCGGAGTACTTGCCGAACAAAACGCGGTCGCCGACCTTCACGTTCAGGGCGATGACTTCGCCCTTGTCGTTCTTTTTGCCGGGACCTACGGCCAGCACTTCACCTTGATCGGGCTTTTCAGCGGCGTTGTCGGGGATCACGATGCCGGAGGCGGTCGTGGTTTCGCTTTCGATACGCTTGACGATGACGCGATCGTGCAGAGGGCGAAGTTTCATTGCATTGCTCCTGTTTCAGTAAAAAGCTCACAGACTGTCGCGGCGTCCGGGGCATCCGGGCGCTCCAAACTTCCGTCGGAAGGCGTTGTTAGCACTCATCCTTGGCGAGTGCTAATGATACGGGCATTTGTGACGGTTTCAAGACCTGTGGGGATTGGAAGGCGGTTTTTTTGGAACTGTTGGGTGGGAGCGAGCAGGTCAGCATGAGGTGGGTCAGAGGGTATATCGCGCAACGCGTGGCTGTATCGCCTCGTCGATGAGTCAGCGGTGCCTCATTCGAGGGCGCCTGCAATTTTGTGAAGCTCTCGAGGGAATTCACGGCTGGAGTCGATACAGCCCCCTTCGCCGTAGATTCCTGCAGGATCTCGGTAGCGTGCCATGCTTTTGAGCACCCTTTGCCTTTTGATTGGATCTCCAAGGGTCGCAGCTACTTTGGCGTCCACCGCATCCTCATTCATCTGCATCTTGGATTCATGGTCTAGGCTGACGCCATGACGCCAGTGGTGGATTTCGAGCATCTTGCCGTTCAAGGTGTACGGGGCATCACGCTTCCAAAAATTACTGAATCTGCCTCCCCCAAGATATATGACCCAAGAGCCTTCGTAGCCGTGGACGTTTGAGGAGCGTTCATCGGGATTTTTAAACCAGACGCGGTCGCCAGGTACGTAGTAGTTCACGGGCAGTGGCGCATCCACACCGCCATACTCGGTCAAGAAAACTTCATGAAACAAGCCAGACTTGATGCACCGCGTACGGAGCGTGCTTTCTAGCGCCTCATAAAGTTTTGGGCGAGAGGATCTGGCCTCTTGGGCGATGCCCAGCAAAATGACGTACTCGGTGGCGCGATAGCAAGAAAAGTCATAGAGCCGGCCCGTGCGCTCAGGTTGCGTGGCGGCAATCAGCGCGTCGGTTAGGCTCACTCCCGGCTTTAGCAAAAAGCCCACATCCGGTTCGTCATGCCAAAACGCACTGGGCCGTTCGGCGGCCTCCGTTTTAAATGCCAGCGCCGTCACCTCTGCTGCACGCGCGATGTTGCAGCGGATTCGCAAATGCGACTCCAACTCTTGTAGGTCGGCGAAATCAATCCTGGATGGGGCACTGAGCAACGTTACCCATATCTCTTGCATCAGGAGGTCTTCTGCGCTTTGGCCAACTGGTTTGGCCAGACGCTGGCGCAGTCCCAGTGCATCATGCCCTGGCAGCAACCTGGCCGTAAGCGATGTCCTCAAACGCACCCGCCATATTTGACAGCCTGAATTGGTGAGCAGCTCTACTTTGGCCCATTCACGCGCCCCCAATCGCAGGAGGAAATGAGCAAGTTGGCAGCCCAAATGATGCAAGTCTGCGCCGGATGGCACACGGATACCAATGCCCTCAGGCGCGAGTCTGCGCATGCCCATGTAAATGTCTCCGTGAGGCGATGATTTTGGGGCCTCGCTTGCAAAGCATGATCTCCCAAGTTCACGTCCTTCAGCGAGAGGTGTAAACCCGGGTTATCATCAATCGAGGCTAGTACACGTGGCGCTAAGCAATCTGCTTTGAAAAAGCGCCAAATTGTTGATTTCGTTGATAAATTTCGTACTTTGATGGTGCACGATTGGTACGATGCGTCTCACGGCGCGACGAAATGATCAACAAACTTCATCTGGGCGGAGGGCTCGGGCGCAAACCGCTCAAGAGTATCTTGGGTGATGCTTGGAATGCACTGATGTACGGGACCGGATGCAACTTGCGGCTGATCCTGTCAAAGCTGTGATTTCTTCGCGTCCGATTCAGACTCATCTTTTGCGTGATGCTCAAGGTCCCCGCACCACATACGGCGAAGGTTCAGCTCACGCTGGTTTGAAAACTGAGTTGCTGAGGATGAGCCAAAGGGGCAGCCGTTGTCGCCCAGTTAGCAAGCGCCAGACTCCCAAAAAAATCAAAATCAAGCATACCGCTTCGCCCGTAAATTCTCTTTCATCTGCTGCAGGATCGGCTGCAGCGAGCTGCCAATGCGCAGCGCCACGCAGGTGGCTAGCACGTCGATGATCAGGAGATGCATAAGCCGCGACACCATGGGGCTGTAGCGGTCGTAGCCCTCAGGGTGGTCGGCTGCCAGATGAATATTGCAGGAGCTGGCCAACGGCGAGCCGCTGGTTGTGATGACGATGGTGGTGGCGCCATTGCGCCGGGCAATGTCGGCAGCGTCCATCAGGTCGCGGGTGCGGCCCGAGTTCGAGATGATCACGGCGCAATCGCCCGGGCCTAGCAGGGTGGCACTCATCACCTGCATGTGACCGTCGCTGGTGGCGATGGATGTGACGCCCAGGCGGAAGAACTTGTGCTGCGCGTCCTGCGCCACGATGCCGGAGTTGCCCACGCCGTAGAACTCGATGCGCTTGCCGGTTTTCCATGTGGCGGCAATGGCCTCGGCTGCGCGCTCCAGCGCCATGGTGCTGGCGGCATTGCGGTACTGCAAAAACGCGGCCACCGCGTTGTCCACAACCTTCACCAGCACGTCGCCCGTCTTGTCATCCACATCCACGCTGCGGTGAATGAAGGGTACGCCTTCGCTCACGCTGCCAGCCAGCTTGAGCTTGAAATCGGCAAGGCCGTCGTACCCCATGCTGCGACAAAAACGCACAACGGTGGGCTTGCTCACATGCGCGCGTTCGGCCAGCTCCCGCACCGGCAGTCGGGCGAATGCACGCGCGTCGGCCAGCACGAGCTTGGCCACGCGCTGTTCGGCCGGGGCCAGTGACGGTAGCGATGCGGTGATGCGGTCAAGCATGGTCAACTGCGATCCTTCAAAAATGCAACGGGCGATCGCCCCGCCAGACCAAATCCGGGACCCGCAGATTCGAGGGCGGTGGGTCAACCGAAGGGCGCGGGACGGCTAACGAGATGGGGCAGCAATCGGAAATGGTAACTGGGTTTCATCTGAACAGGTGGGCCGTGCGTACGGTTTGCATCAGCTCAAGCCGGTGAGGTATTTCCCCGTGGTTCTGTCGGCTGCCTGCGGATGGGAATGAATTGCATCAAATTGTCGTAGCGGCACCAAGGTCAGCGTCTGCAGCAGGCCTGGTTCCCAAGTCCGCTGTTGCTACCCAAAGGAAATTCACTTGAGCAGAAACACCCTTGCGGCTGCGGCACTGGCCTTATGCGCCTTTGGCGCGTTTGCGCAGGGCCATGTAGCCTACCTGGGTGGGGCTGCGAATACGCGTTTGAGAGGGCCCTTGGCCGCGTGTTGGTGGTGTCGCGCGATTTGGACGACGTTCTGGCCCCGGACGACGAGGTAGTCCTGACCCTGGGCGTTCATGGCGTATCGGCGTTTGGTAGCCCCGGTTGACCCGCTGCATTGCGGAATAATGGCGCGATGAATCAAATCGACGCCCTCAAACAGTTCACCACTGTCGTTGCCGATACCGGCGACTTCAAGCAACTGGCGCAATTTAAGCCCCAGGACGCCACTACCAACCCTTCGCTCATCCTCAAGGCGGTGCAAAAGCCCGAATACGCGCCGCTGCTGCAGGAGACGGTGGCGCGCTTCAAAGACCGTCCCCTGGACGAGATCATCGACCACCTGCTGGTTCGCTTCGGCCGCGAGATTCTGGCCACCATCCCTGGCCGCGTCTCGACCGAAGTGGACGCCCGCCTGAGCTTTGACACCAGCGCCACCGTCACGCGCGCCGAGCGCATCATTGAGCTGTACGAGGCTGAAGGCATCCACATCAACCGTGTGCTTATCAAAATTGCCGCCACCTGGGAGGGCATCAGGGCTGCAGAGCAACTGGAGCGCAAGGGCATTCACACCAACCTCACGCTGCTGTTCTCGTTTGCCCAGGCGGTGGCTTGCGGGCAGGCCAGAGTGCAGCTTATCTCGCCTTTTGTCGGCCGCATCTACGACTGGTACAAGAAGCAAGCTGGCTCGAGCTGGGACGAAGCCGCTCGCGCAGGGGCCAACGATCCCGGCGTGCAGTCGGTCACTGCCATCTACAACGATTACAAGCGCGTTGGAATCGCCACCGAGGTCATGGGTGCGAGCTTTCGCAATGTGGGGCAGATTACTTCGCTGGCCGGTTGCGACCTGCTGACGATTGCGCCTGAGCTGCTGGCGCAACTGGCTGCGTGTGATGCGCCGCTGCAGCGGGCGCTGGATGCGGATGCTGCGAAGGCCATGGATTTGCCAGCGGTGAACTATGACGAAGCGGGGTTCCGGTTTGCGTTGAATGAGGACGCGATGGCCACGGAGAAACTGGCAGAGGGGATCCGGGCGTTTGCCGTGGACACGGTGAAGCTGGAAAAGTTGATTCTCGCAGCGTGACGTTTTTTCGGGTTCGTTGTTGCAGTGGGTGCTTGGGTTGCAAGTGCCGGCAGTTTTTTTGTTGTGCAGCGTTTGTTGCGGCCTTTTCGTGCATCGGGCATCGCGGTTCTTTTGCGGGAGGGGGCAACAAAACACCCCTCAGTCTGCGACGCCTTCTGGATAGGAAGGAACCTGCGCCGGGGCGGTTGCCGCGCGGGCCTGAGACCTCACTGCGCTGCGGATCCATGCGGACATGCGCGGCGAGTCAGTTGACGAGGCGATCGGGCATTTGCGCGACTGCGCGAGTCAGTAGCCGTCTGCATGTGCTGCACCCGGCGCATCCGCGCACCTGCTGGCAGCAGGCTTGGAGTTCACAAGGTGCGCTGGCAGACGTAGTGGCACAGGTTCAGACCAGTTGATTGCGAATCGCGTAGATGGTCAATTCGGCGTTATTGGAGAGTTTGAGCTTTTCGAGGACCCTTGATCGGTACACGCTCACGGTTTTCGGGCTCAGCATCAGCTCTTCTGCGATCTCGGACAGTCGCCTGCCAGAAGCAATCTTGACAAGCGTCTGAAGTTCGCGCTCGGACAAGGTTGCGTGTGGAAGCTCGGGGGCCGGCTGCGCAAGGCTGTCGGCAAGCATCTGTGCCACTTCCGAAGTAAGAAACTTGCGGCCCTGAACCAGGGTACGCACTGCGTCAATGAGTTGTAGCGGATCCCCTGCCTTGTTCGCATAGCCCTGTGCGCCGGCTTTCAAGCAGCGAAGCGCATACTGATCTTCTGGATACATGGAAACGATCAGTACCTTAATGTGGGGGTAGGTTTCGCGCACGCTGCTGAGGACCTCAAGCCCATTGCGGCCGGGCATGTTCAGATCGAGCAGCAGCACATCACATTCGGCCGTGCGCAGATGCTCGCGCAACTCGGCGTAGCCCGCTGCCTCTGCTGTCACACAGATATCTGCTGCTTCGATCAAGGTGTCGCGAATGCCTCGACGCAACACAGCATGGTCATCGCATAAAACAACCCGGATCAATGGCGATCTCCTTCGGGCAGGTCCGAGCTGACACTGTTCAGGGGTACGGAAAGGATCACCGAGGTCCCCCCGCCAGGCCGACTGCTGATGTCGATCCATCCTCCGACGGTGCGTGCTCTTTCCTGCAACCCCTTCAGACCGAATGCCTTGGGCTTTTCAAGCATGGCCTGATAAAACCCCACTCCGTCATCAGAAACTTCCAGCGTCAGTACGCCTTCCTGATCCGATAGATCAATTTCAACCTTGCGCGGCTGCGCGTGTTTGGCAACGTTCGTGAGTGCTTCTTGGGCGGTACGGTAAGCAACCAGCTGGACGGGGGCAGCCGCGGGAATGTCATCGGTGCTGCTGGTGAACTGCACCGGAGTACCCGTGCGCTGCTCAAAGCTGGTGGCCAGCCACTGCACCGCCGCAACCAGCCCTTCTTCAAGCACGGGCGGGCGCAAGTTCATCATGATTCGCTGGCTAGCGCCAAGTGCATGTTGAAGCATTTCGGTCGCTGTTTTCACATGTCCTAGTATTCCGGTGTCGTTGCTGTGACGACTTATCCACGCTAGGTCAAAGCGCACTGCTGTGAGCGCGCCGCCGATGTCGTCGTGGATCTCGCGCGCGATGGACGCGCGCTCTCGTTCAATCGATAACTGCAGGTGTTCAGCGAGTTCGGCGAGTCGTCGTTCAGACGCCGCCAAGTCAGTCATGGCTTTTTCCCGTGCAAGGCGTGCTTCATGCACCTCCAAGGCTCTCTCGACGACGTGCGCCAGGCGGGGCAAGTCCTCTTTCAGGAGATAGTCTGCCATCCCCATACGGATGGCTTCCACTGCTGCGGCTTCGCCGATTGCCCCAGACAAAAGAATAAATGGCGAATGGTGAGGCTTTTTCGCCACACGAGCCCATGCTTCCAGTGCCGTAAAGCCAGGGAGACGGTAGTCTGCAAGAACTACATCAAAAACATGCTCATCAATGTGCCGTTGGAAATCATCCAGAGAGTCGACTCGCACCATCGAAAACTGGAGCCCGGCTTTCGCCAACGCACGTACCGTCAGCACATGGTCCACATCAGAATCCTCCAGATGCAGAATGTCTAGAGATCGGTCGAATGCTTTTTGGACCATGAGGGCGTTATCATAGGATACAAATTGGAACAGACAAGTCGTGTTTTTCCGGTTGGGGTGGGAGTGTTGGCATCGTCCAATGGGGTTGATGGATGCGGTCTGTACGAGCGGCTGTGTATGAGGTCTCAAAGCTTATGGTTCGGTTTTTTCGCGTGATTTGCTGCTGATGCTGCTATGGAGAAACGATGCAATCGACGCTAACGACATCGGGTGAGCCTGCCGTCCAGGTGCCCATCATGGTGGCGGCAGAGTTACAGGATTCACTCCTGGTGGTCATGCACGACCTGCACCGCCTGGAAGGTTTGTTGAGCCACGCCACCGACAACCTTCTTGAGCGCTTCGGTGAGGCGAACTTAGTGTTGACGGATGATTTGATCTCCACTAACCCTGAGTTGGAAGCCGCGCGTGCTGCCCTTCGCAGTGCGGTGACTGAACTCCAGTTCCAAGACATGGCCTCGCAATTGATTTGGCATACCACCAAAATGTTGCAGGGATGCGCGTTTCGGCTCGCATCGGAGGCGATGGGGCAGGAGGAGGGTGAGGAGGCGGCACCCTTCGTTGAGTTGGAGCCAGACAGGCCAAATCCTGTGACACAAAGCGAAATGGACGCGGGTTCAGTCGACCTGTTTTGATCTTTCACACCACCGGTTAACCTTTATTTTCAAGTTAGTTGGAGCCACACATGCAATCAATTCTTGCCGTAGATGATTCACCTTCCATGCGAAAAATGGTGGCTTTCACGCTGACCGGAGCTGGCTACCACGTGGTCGAGGCCGTGGATGGACAGGATGCGCTGGAGAAAGCGGAGACTCACACTATTGATCTCGTCTTGGCTGATCAAAACATGCCACGTCTCGATGGGATCGGGCTGACGCGAAAGCTTCGGGAACACCCCAATTTCAAGACCATTCCTATCCTGATCCTAACCACCGAGTCGAGCGATCAGATGAAGCAGGCGGGCCGCACGGCTGGCGCTACCGGGTGGCTCGTCAAACCGTTTGATCCAAACCGTCTGATCGAAGTTATTCGAAAAGTGATTCGGTAGAACGTTTTTCCAGCACGACCACACAGGAGCCACTATGGCGGATAGCTACCAAGAACCATCGGGCGCGGGCGCTGAATTCGACCTCAGTCAGTTCTTTCAGATTTTCTTCGAGGAAGCTGGGGAGAACTTGGATCTGATGGAGCAGATGTTGCTCGAACTGGATCTGAGCAGCGCGAACGACGAGGAACTCAACGGGATCTTTCGGTGCGCGCATTCGATCAAGGGTGGCGCGGCAACGTTCGGTTTCGCCGATGTCGCCGAACTGACTCACCACATGGAGTCGCTGCTCGATCGTTTGCGCCGACATGAACTTCAGCCTGTTCCTGAAATGGTGGACGTCTTGTTGGAGTCTGCTGACGCATCGCGTAGCCTGCTGGCAAGGCATCAGTCTGGTGGGCAGGGGGAGACGGTATCTACCGCTGCGCTTGTGAGGCGTATAAGCGACTTGGCTGCAGGGGTTGTGCACGCAGCAACGCCTGTGCCCGCGCCGTCACCAATTGTTGATGAACCGGCCGCCAAGGCCGGTGAGCCAGTTGGCAGGGCGAGACAGCTTGAGATCGAAGTAGGGCCGTTAGAGCGCTCGGAGCAGGCGAGTGCAATCAAGGAACTGTTCCGTGATATCGCTGGTCTCGGAACAGTCAAGGACCTGTCTGCAGCGTCTTCCGAATACCGCCTTTTCGCGGTTGAGACGACATCGACCAACGAGGACCTTCTTGATCTTTTCGCCTTCCATGTTTCGAAGGATCGCGTGCGCATTCGAGATGTGATGAGTTCGGCGACCCCTTCGGCTAAAAAGGAGTCGACGGAAAAAGTGGGGGGCATCTTCGGAGGCGATGCGACGTTTGGTTTTTTCGACGGGGCGCCGGGTCTTCCGGA
>JBKCTS010000051.1:0-2490 GCA_046318695.1 Acidovorax sp. | reverse complement strand
GGTGGCGGCGCAGGTAAACAGCACGGCAGAACTCCCAGAAAACTGCCTCTATTGAAAACAAAACTGGGAGTTTTGGGTATCCGCAATCACCCCGAAGGCCAGTGTTTATGAGGGTTTCGGGGGTTTTTCAGGGTCGACTACTTCGTCAACAATGCTACATCGACATGGTCGGGGTTTTCTCCATGAAGGCGCCGTCTGTGGATTTCTATGTAGGCTGCCTCGATGTGGCGTGCGAACAGATGCCCGTTGAACAAGGGCGATGTCAGTCGGTTTTGCTCCACTTTGGATTTGATCTCGGCAAGTTGTAATGGATTATTTGCAAGTTCAATTGCTCTTGCTTCATATTCCCGCTGCGTCTTGGTGATCAATTCGGGCAGATCCATTGCAGTGAGCAAACTTGCCGCCACTCTTGCAGCAAACGATTCCCCCATTTGAGTCAGCACGGGCAGGCCAGCCCACAGGGCGTCGCTGGTGGTTGTATGGGCGTTGTATGGCAGGGTGTCAATGAACAAGTCCGCAGCACGGTGCCGGGCCAGGTGATCTTCCAGTGTCATGCGTGGTGCAAAGACAAGTCGAGCTGGATCTACCCCTCTCTTTTCGGCTTCTTTGCGCAAATTGTTGGCAGCGGTACCATTATCTTGCAGTAGCCATAGCACACTGCCGTTCACTGTCTTGAGCAGTCTCATCCAGACATCGAATGTTTCCGGCAGGATCTTGTAGTTGTTATTAAAGCAGCAGAACACAAAGCCGCTTTCGGGCAACCCTAGCTCCTGGCGTGTGAACACTTTGTCAGAGATTTTGCGCTTGGAGTCATTGACTTGGTAGCTGTGAGGCAGATAAATGACCTTTTCGGTGTAGTATTGCTGACTCTCTGGCGGAATCAGGGTTTTGTCGGCAACAATGTAGTCCATATATGGAGCGCCTATCGTTCCTGGATACCCAAGATAGCTGACCTGGATCGGGGCGCACTGTTCTGCAAAAATCCCCATTCTGGAGTCTTGTGTAAAGCCCTTTAAGTCAACTGCAATATCGATGCCAATATCCCTCGAAATTCGAGCAACTTCGCTGTCGCTCTTCCTAGAGACATCGTAAAAATGATTGAATGTACTGGAGACACGGGCGCGCATCTCATCTTGATTGTCCGGCCCGAAGGAAAAACCATATAACTCAAACTTCTGTGAGTCATGTGCCTCAAACAATTCTGCCATCAGAAACGATGTGGCATGGTTGTGAAAGTCAGCAGAGTAATATCCGATTCGAATCTTTCCGTCTGAGGGTCGGTTTTTGAAGGGTTCTATGTTGCTGGGCGCAGGGCATTTTTCATTGGCATAAATCCTTGATGCCTTCATGTGAAGGGCAGGCTTATCCATCAGGCCTAACAAGGGAAATGGAGGAATCACCTTTTGATCTTTAGAAAGGGATGCTTCAAGCACCCCCATTTGATCTTGTAGATCATTCCAATCGCATAGATGCATTTGAGTGTGTAGCTTGATTCCGTATAGAAAATCGTAATCCGGTTTTAGAGTGATTGCATCGTTGTAGCTCAAAAGGGCCTCGTCAAGCCGCTTGAGTTCTTGCAGTGCAAGGCCGCGATTGTAAAAGGCATCAACATAATCAGATTTAAGGGCGATTGCCCTGTCGTAGCTCGACAGAGCGTCCTCGAATCGATAGAGTTCTTTCAGTGCATTGCCGCGGTTGTTAAACGCATAGGCATGATCATGTTTGAGGGCGATTGCCTTGTCGTAGTCCGATAGGGCGTCCTCTAGTCGTTTCATTTCTTTCAGCACAATGCCACGATTATTGAATGCATCAGCGTAATCTGGTTTGAGGGCGATTGCCTTGTCATAGCTCGACAGTGCATCTTCTTGTCGCAATAGTTCGTGCAGTATAATGCCACGGTTATAGAAGGCGTCAATGTAATCTGGTTTGAGGGCGATTGCTTCGTGGTAGCTCGACAGGGCATCCTCCAGTCGCTTCATTTCCTTCAGCACATTGCCACGATTATTAAATGCATCAGCGTAATCCGGCTTGAGGGTGATTGCTTTGTCGTAACTCGACAACGCATCCTCTAGTCGTTTCATTTCTTTCAACACGTTGCCACGGTTGTAGAATGCATCAGCGTAATCCGGCTTGAGGGTGATTGCCTTGTCGTAACTCGACAGCGCATCCTCTAGTCGTTTCATTTCTTTCAACACGTTGCCACGGTTGTTGAGCGCATCAGCATAATCTGGTTTGAGGGTGATTGCTCTGTCATAGCTCAACAGGGCATCATCGAGTAGTTTGAGTTCTCTTAGTGCAATGCCGCGGTGGTAGAATGCTACAGCATAATCCGGCTTGAGGATGATGGCTTGGTTGTGGCTCAGCACTGCATCGCCTGGGCGTTTGAGTTTTGTTAGCACAACGCCACGGTTATATAACGCATCCGCGTAATCCGGTTTGAGTGCGATGGCCTTGTCGTAGCTCAACAGCGCGGCCTCTAGATGCTTGAGT
>JBKCTS010000050.1:0-2904 GCA_046318695.1 Acidovorax sp. | reverse complement strand
TCTCAAGCGTATCGGCCCGTTCAATTGACGTCGCGCCGGGATCAACCATCAACAAGGGAGCAGTAATGAAAAAATTGGGTCAGTCAGCCCTGCGTTCGCGTCAACGGGGGATGTCTTTTTTTGGTGTGGTGATCCTGGGCGTGTTGGCCGTGGCCGTGTTCGCCATTGGGGGCCAGTCGGTGCCGATCTTCGTTGAATATTTTGCTGCGAAGAAGGCCATCGAAAAGGCCAAGTCCAACGGTTCGGCTGCGGAGATCCGTGGCGCATTTGATCGCATCTCGGCCGTCGACAACATCAGCTCCGTCCAAGGAAAAGACCTGGAAATCACCAAGCGCGGTGACAAGATGGTGGTTGGCTTCAAGTACACGCGTGAGATCGCTCTGGCAGGCCCGGCCTATCTGGTGTACCGCTTTGAAGCGCAGACCAACTAGTGCACTCCGGACTCCAGGGGCTGCAGACCCGCCTGCAGCATGTATTTGCCGATCCATCCTTGCTGCAGCGGGCCATCACGCACCGCAGTTTTTCTGCCGACCACAACGAGCGCCTTGAATTCCTTGGCGACTCGGTGTTGAATCTGGCCGTCTCCAGCCTGCTGTACCGGCGCCTGTCGGACCTGCCTGAAGGCGATCTGTCCCGGGTGCGCGCCAACCTGGTCAAGCAAGATACGCTGCACCAGTTGGCATTGCGGCTGCAGGTTTCTGCGGTGCTTCGGCTCGGTGAGGGCGAGGCCAGATCGGGCGGGCAGCAGCGGCCCTCCATTCTGGCCGACGCGCTGGAGGCCCTGATCGGGGCTGTGTATCTCGACGCGGGGTATGCGACCGCCGAGACCCTGGTGCACCGGCTTTTCGAGGGCGTTGAAATCAACCCGCAGATGCAGGCGGCATCCAAAGACGCCAAGACTGCATTGCAGGAGTGGCTGCAGGGCCGCAAAATGAAGCTGCCGCAGTATCAGGTGGTGGCCACCACTGGTGCGGCCCACCGCCAGACCTTTGATGTGGAGTGCGATATTCCCGATCTCGGCCTGACCGAGCGGGGCATTGGCGGCTCGCGCCGCGCAGGCGAACAGGCGGCCGCTGCGGCCATGCTCGCCACACTGAAATCAAGGAATCTATGAACGATGCTACAAAAAATGTAGCTAATGACGCTTACCAGCCGGGCGCGGGTGAACAGCCTGACTTGGAAGCGATGCTCGCTGCCGCAGGCGCGCCTGCGGCCGTGCCTGGGCAGCGCTGCGGGGTGATTGCCATTGTTGGCAAGCCCAACGTGGGCAAGTCCACCCTGCTCAATGCGCTGGTGGGGCAAAAGATCAGCATCACTTCGCGCAAGGCGCAAACCACGCGCCACCGCATCACCGGCATCCGCACGCGCGAGCAGACGCAGTTCATCTTCGTGGACACGCCGGGTTTCCAGACGCGACACGCCACCGCGCTGAACAAGTCGCTCAACAAGACCGTGATGGGTGCCATTGGCGATGTGGACCTGATCCTTTTTGTGGTCGAGGCCGGCAACTTCACGCTGGCCGATGCCAAGGTGCTGTCGCTGTTCAAACCCGGGATTCCGACCCTGCTGGTGGCCAACAAGCTTGACATGGTCAATCGCCGTGCCGAGCTGGCCCCCTGGCTCAAAAGCATGCAGGAGCGCCACCCGTTTGCCGAGTTCGTGCCCATGTCGGCCAAGAACAAGGCCGATGTCGAGCGGCTGTTTGGCATCTGCGCCAAGTACCTGCCCGAGCAGGGCTGGTGGTACGCCGAAGACGAGCTGACCGATCGCAGCGAGCGGTTTCTTGCCTCTGAAACCGTCCGCGAAAAGCTGTTTCGCTTTACCGGCGACGAGCTGCCCTACACCTCCACCGTGGTGGTGGACAAGTTCGACGAAGAGCCCAGCCGGCAGCACAAGCGCATGGTCAAAATCGCCGCCACCATTGTGGTCGAGCGCGACAACCACAAGATGATGGTCATTGGCGACAAGGGCGAGCGCCTCAAGCGCATCGGCTCCGAGGCGCGCCAGGAGCTGGAAAAGCTCATGGATGCCAAGGTGTTCCTCGAACTCTGGGTCAAGGTGCGTTCCGGCTGGGCGGACGATGAGGCCCGCGTGCGGTCGTTCGGCTACGAGTGATGCGTCGCCCTGCGCCTGTTGCCTGACCCGCACGCCCACGACTGAGGCCCCGTGGCTGCCGCCAAGCGCATTTCCGACGAACCTGCGTTCGTCCTTCACAGCTATGACTGGAGCGAGTCCAGCCTCATCCTGGAAGTCTTTTGCCGCAACCAGGGCCGCGTGGCACTGGTGGCCAAGGGGGCCAAGAAGCCCAGCTCCAATTTCCGACCCGTGCTGCTGCCGCTGCAGCCGCTGGCGCTGACCTACAGCCTGGCCGGTGGTGGCGAAGGCGATATCCACGCGCTCAAGGGTGCCGAATGGGTGGGCGGGCATGTGATGCCCACGGGCGATGCCCTGATGTCGGGCCTGTACCTCAACGAATTGCTGCTGCGCTTGCTGGCTCGCGCCGACCCGCACGCCGATCTGTTTGATGCCTATGCGGGCGTGGTGCGGGTGTTGGCCAGCGAGCATGGCGATGCGCTGGAGCCTGTGCTGCGCAGCTTTGAGCTGCTGCTGCTGCGCGAGATTGGTTTGCTGCCCGCGCTGGATGCGCAGACCATGACGCTCGCACCACTGCTGCCCGACACGCGCTACACGCTGGTACCCGAAGGCGGCTTGCGGGCAGCCTTGCCCAGCGAGCGTTTCGGTCTGCATGGCAGCCAGTGGATGGCGCTGCAGCGCGGCTTGGACGATGTTGCCAGCTACACCGCCACCCTGCGCGCCTGCGCCCCTTTTGCCGCCGAGCTCAAGCCACAGCTGCGCACCCTGCTGCAATACCATTGCGGCAGCCCCACGCTGCGCACACGCCAG
>JBKCTS010000049.1:0-2240 GCA_046318695.1 Acidovorax sp. | reverse complement strand
GGTCGCCCCTGGTCGCCCCTGGCGGCGCGCGCAAGCGCGCTGCGTCCTCGGGCGTCACCGGCCCCGGCACGGTGGCCCAGCAGGCCCTGCACAAACTGGGTTTGCGGCGCGATATTGACCTGGCGCTGCACTTGCCGCTGCGCTACGAGGACGAAACCCGCATCACGCCCCTGGCCAGCGCGCGCGACGGGCAGATCGTGCAGATCGAAGCCACCGTGACCGCCTGCGAGGTGCAGCTGCGCCCGCGCCGCCAGCTGCTGGTGCAGGTGGATGACGGCAGCGGAACCTGCGACCTGCGGTTTTTCAGCTTTTACCCGTCGCACCAGAAAACGCTGGGGGTGGGCAACCGCCTGCGCATCCGGGGCGAAGTCAAGGGCGGCTTCTGGGGGCGGCAGATGCTGCACCCGGCCTTCCGCGTGGCAGGCGGCGAGCTGCCCGTTGCGCTCACCCCGGTCTACCCGACCACGGCAGGGTTGCCGCAGGCCTACCTGCGGCGTGCGGTGGTGGGCGCGCTCGGCCGGGTGGACCTGTCGGACACGCTGCCTCCCGGGGTCGAGCCACCGGTGAAACTTTCGTATCAAAACAGTGCCTTGCGCTTGTTCAGCCTGCGTGAGGCGCTCACTTTTTTGCACCACCCAACACCCGATGTCGCGCTCGCGACCCTGGAAGACCACAGCCACCCCGCCTGGCAGCGCCTGAAGGCCGAGGAGCTGCTGGCCCAGCAGTTGTCGCAGCAACAGTTGCGTCGCGAACGCGACAGGCTGCGGGCGCCCGTGCTGGCCCCGCCAAGGCCTGCTGATGGGACGTTACCGCTGCACGAGCAGCTCCTGGCGGTGCTTCCGTTTGACCTGACCGCCGCGCAACGCCGGGTGGGCCAGGAAATCGCCGACGATCTGGCCCGCCCGGTGCCCATGCACCGCCTGCTGCAGGGTGATGTGGGTTCGGGCAAGACGGTGGTGGCGGCCCTGGCGGCCTGCCTGGCCATGGAAGCGGGCTGGCAGTGCGCGCTGATGGCACCCACCGAAATCCTGGCCGAGCAGCACTTTGCCAAGATGATCGGCTGGCTGGAGCCCCTGCTGGCGCAGCGGGGCCGCAAGGTGGCGTGGCTGGTGGGCGGGCAAAAAAAGAAAGACCGCGCCGCCATGCTGGCGCTGGTGGCCAGCGGCGAGGCGGCGCTGGTGGTGGGCACCCATGCCGTCATCCAGGAGCAGGTGCAGTTTTGCAACCTGGCGCTGGCCATCATCGACGAGCAGCACCGCTTTGGCGTGGCGCAGCGGCTGGCATTGCGCAAGAAGCTGGCCCCCATGGAACCGCACATGCTGATGATGAGCGCCACGCCCATCCCGCGCACGCTGGCCATGAGCTACTACGCGGACCTGGATGTCTCGGTCATCGACGAGCTGCCCCCCGGCCGCACGCCCATCGTCACCAAGCTGATTGCCGACAGCCGCAAGGAGGAGGTGATCGAGCGCATTGGGGCCCAGGTGGCCGCCGGGCGGCAGGTGTACTGGGTGTGCCCGCTGATCGAGGAAAGCGAGGCGCTGGACCTGAGCAATGCCACCGCCACCCACGCCGAGCTGAGCGAGGCCTTGCCCGGCGTGATGGTGGGCCTGCTGCATTCGCGCATGCCCAGCGCCGAGAAGAAGGCGGTGATGGCGCTGTTTTCCAGCGGGCAGATGGGCGTGCTGGTCAGCACCACCGTGATCGAAGTGGGGGTGGATGTGCCCAATGCGTCGCTCATGGTCATCGAGCATGCTGAGCGCTTTGGCCTCTCGCAGCTGCACCAGCTGCGCGGCCGGGTGGGGCGGGGCGCTGCGGCATCGGCCTGCGTGCTGCTGTACGCCACCAACGACAGCGGCCGCGTGGGCGAGACCGCCAAGGAGCGCCTGCGCGCCATGGCCGAGACCACCGATGGCTTTGAGATCGCACGGCGCGACCTGGAGATTCGCGGGCCTGGCGAATTTCTGGGCGCGCGGCAGTCGGGCGATGCGCTGCTGCGCTTTGCCGACCTGGCCACCGACACCCACCTGCTGGAATGGGCACGCGCGCTGGCTCCGGTGATGCTGGAGCAGCACCCGGGGCTGGCCGAGCAGCATGTGGCCCGATGGCTGGGAGGAAAATCAGACTTTCTCAAGGCCTGAACATGACCCTGACTGAACTCAAGTACATCGTCGCAGTCGCCCGCGAAAAGCACTTCGGCCGTGCGGCCGACGCCTGCTATGTGTCGCAGCCCACGCTGT
>JBKCTS010000048.1:0-18309 GCA_046318695.1 Acidovorax sp. | reverse complement strand
CCAGGTCTTGCCCAGGCCGTTTTGGTAGCGGCCCAGGATGCGCTGGTTGATGGCATCCACGCCGGTGTTCACGTAGGCCTTGCCAGCCACCGTTTCGGCCATTTTCATCTTGTTGGACAGGCTGGCGTCGATCCACTGGCTTGCTTCCAGCACGGCCATCATCACGGCGCGGGTGGTGTTGGGGTACTTCTTGACGAATTCGGCCGTGGTGCCCAGCACCTTTTCGGGGTGGTCCTTCCAGATGTCTTGCGTGGTGTTGGCCGTGATGCCGATGCCGTCCATGATGGCGCGGTGGTTCCAGGGCTCGCCCACGCAAAAGCCGTCCATGTTGCCCACGCGCATGTTGGCCACCATCTGTGGCGGCGGCACGGTGATGAGCTTGGCGCCCGACAGCGGGTTGATGCCTGCCGCTGCCAGCCAGTAGTGCATCCACATCGCGTGGGTGCCGGTGGGGAAGGTGCCCGCAAACGTGTACTCGCGCTTCTCGCTGGCCATCAGCTTGGCCAGGGACGGGCCGTCCACCGCGCCTTTTTCGGCCAGCGCCGTGGACAGCGTGACGGCCTGGCCGTTGTGGTTGAGGTTCATCAGCACGGCCATGTCTTTCTTGGGGCCGGCGGTGCCCAGGTGCACGCCATAGATCAGGCCGTACAGCACATGGGCAAAGTCCAGCTCGCCGTTGACCAGCTTGTCGCGAACGCCGGCCCAGCTCGCCTCCTTGTTGGGGATGATGGTCACGCCGTATTTCTTGTCAAAACCCAGCACCGACGCCATCACCACGCTGGCGCAGTCGGTCAGCGGGATGAAGCCGATCTTGACTTCCTTTTTCTCCGGGGCGTCGGAGCCTTGCGCGTGCACCAGGGCGCGCAGGGCGGGGCTGACGCCCACGGCGCCCACGCTGGCGGCTTGCAGCACGGTGCGGCGATTGAGGCTGGTTTTCAACAGATCGGTCATGGGTCGGTTCCTTGCTGCGTTAGAAAAGAAAAAGGCGTCCTCACCGAGCCCGCAAACCATGCAGAGCATGCCTTGCGCGGGGGTGGGGACGCCTTTGTCCGGTGCGAAGCCCTGGGGCTTCTGTGGCTGCACCCGCCCGCCATTGGGCCGGTGCCGCCAGTGAGACCTTCATTGGTCTTTGGGTTGATTCAAGCAAGCCGCGTGCCAGCCCTTTCAAGTGGGAGGACCGACCCTCAAAACACTATAAAAGTCGTAGCAAAAATGTGTGATTGAAATTGCGTTTCAGGCTATTTTGGGTGGATGTTTTTGCGTTGGCGTGGCCCACGATTTTTGGATGGTGCGCCCGAGAATCCCCCGGTTGTCTGCACGCTATTCGTGCGTTGCACCATGGTTGACACCGGCATGATTGCCGTTGTTTCATCGTGCCCCCGCCGCCCGTATTGGCGTCTGCCGATCAGCCCAGCAATTCGGCCGCATCGAGCATGCGCTGGGAGACTTCGGCAAGCCTCAGCCCCTTGTCCATGGCGGTCTTGCGCAGCTTGTCATAGGCTGCCTGCTCGGTCAGGCCCTGGCGCTGCATCAGCAGGCCTTTGGCGCGGTCGATGATCTTGCGGTCTTTCAGCTCGCTCCTGGCGTCGGCCAGCTCGGCGCGCAGGGCCTGCTCGTGCTGAAAGCGCGCCATCGCCACGTCTAGGATGGGGCGAATGCGTTGCGGGGCCAGCCCCGCCACGATGTACGCCGATACGCCAGCGGCCACGGCGTCTTTTACGTGGGAGGTGTCCTCGTCGTTGGTGAACATCACGATGGGGCGCCGTTCGTCGCGCGTGGCCATGACCACGTGCTCCAGCGCATCGCGGGCCTCGCTCTCTGCGTCCACGATGATGAGATCAGGTTGCAGCTGCGCCAGGCGGTCGCTCAGGAACACATCGGCTGGCAGGGTGGCGATCAAGTTGAAGTTGTTCTCCAGCAGCCCGATGCGCAGCGCACGCGAGCGCTCTGCCTGCAGCATGGCATGGTCGTCTTCGGGATCTTCCACCGCCAGGTCAGGGGCAACCACCACGATGCGCAAGGTCTCTTTCATGTCCGCAAGGGTAGCAAGTTTTACGCCTTGCGGTGTGCGCCATCGCGGTGCGGGGGGGCTTATCGATCGATGGGGTGGTGTGCTCCTTTTGGGTGCTGAAACTTGCTAATAGATGCTGGCGCGGCAGGGCATACCCGATAGGGGTAACCCAGGCCCTCGCATTCAAATGCCCCCTCTTTGGTTCATTGATTGGAGCTTTTTGAATGACAAAACATGTTGACCGGCGTCATGCTTTAGCCCTGACCGCGCTCTCGCTGGCCGCGGCCACGCTGCTTTCGGGTTGTGGCAAGCTCCCCGACACCATCAAAATCGGCGTTGCGCAGCCGTTGAGCGGTCCCTTGGAAGCGCTCGGGCAGGATTTGCTCAACGGCGTGAACCTGGCCGTGGCGGAGCTCAACCGGACCGGATACACCGTGGACGGCAAACGCGTGACGCTGGAGGTGGTGGCAGTGGACGACAAGGCCGATGCCGCGACGGGTAAGACAGTTGCCCAGCAGTTGGTGGATCAAGGGGTTGTCGCAGTCATTGGTCACCTCAACTCGGGTGTGAGCATTGAGACCGCACCCATCTACGCGGCCAAGGGTATCGCGCAGATCGCCATCTCAACCAACCCCAAATTCACCCAGCTTGGGTTTCCCACCACGTTCCGCATGGTGGCCAATGACAACTTGCAGGCACGTGCTATTGGCTCGTTCGCGGCCACGCAGCTCAATGCCACCCGTTACGCCGCCGTAGACGACGGTACGCCCTACGGCAAGGGCTTGGCGGACGGCGCCGCCGAGCAGCTCAAGGCGGAAAAAAAGGAAATCCTGGTCCGCAAGTCCTTCGATGACAAGACGGTGGCGTTTGATGACCTGGCCGCAGAGCTCAAGGCCTCAAAGGTTGAGGTGATCGTCTCTACCCTGAACGATTTCCAGGCACTTGCCTTGCTGGAGGCTCTGCGCAAAATCGGTTACACCAAAGTGAAGCTCCTCGGCGGGGACACGATCAAGACCACGGACATGGCCAAGGCCATGGGTATGGTGGAGGGCGTCTTCGCCACATCACCCGTGCTGGAAGCCAAGGAATTTGGCGCGACCGGTAGAACGTTTCTGGAGAAGTACGTGGCTGCGTACAAGAAGCCACCGGCCTATGGCGGCCACTACAGCTACGACAGCACCTATGTGCTGTCTGCTGCCATTCGGAAAGCCAAGTCGGCCAAACCCAAAGATATCACCAAGGCCATGCACAGCATCAATGGCTACGCGCCCGTGATTGGCACGATGACCTGGGATCAAAAGGGCGAGCAGCGCTATGGCGCGGTGGGAGTGTACGAGCTGCGCGCCGGTACATGGGAGCTGCGTATGCGCTCCGACCGCTGGTAGCACCGCCCCTGTGTGGCATGGCTTGTGACCCGGGTTTTACACTCGGCGCATGAGTTTGCTGATTCTCGGTATCGAATCTTCCTGCGACGAGACCGGCGTGGCACTGGTGCGTTGCGCGGACCAGGCGGTGCCCACGCTGCTCTCGCACGCGCTGCACAGCCAGATTGACATGCACCAGGCCTACGGTGGTGTGGTGCCCGAGCTGGCCAGCCGCGACCACATCCGCCGGGTGCTGCCGCTGACCCAGGCGGTGCTGGCCGACGCGCACCACACGCTGGCCGATGTGGATGTGGTGGCCTACACCCGCGGCCCTGGCCTGGCCGGGGCCCTGCTGGTGGGCGCGGGTGTGGCGTGTGCGCTGGGCGCTGCGCTGGGTAAGCCCGTGCTGGGCGTGCACCACCTGGAGGGGCACCTGCTGTCGCCATTTCTCAGCGCCGACCCGCCCGAGTTTCCGTTCGTGGCGCTGCTGGTCTCGGGTGGTCACACCCAGCTGATGCGCGTGGACGGCGTGGGGCGCTACGAGATTTTGGGCGAAACCATCGACGATGCTGCGGGCGAGGCGTTTGACAAGTCTGCCAAGCTGATGGGCCTGGGGTATCCGGGAGGGCCCGCTTTGTCGCGCCTGGCCGAACAGGGGAGCGCCACGGCCTTCAAGCTGCCGCGCCCGCTGCTGCACAGCGGCGATCTTGACTTCTCGTTTGCGGGCCTGAAAACCGCGGTGCTCACGCAGGCAAAAAAGTTGGGCGATGGGCTTGAAGCCCGCAAGGCCGACCTGGCCGCCAGCACCGAGGCGGCCATCGTCGAGGTTTTGGTGAAAAAGACCCTGGCAGCGCTGCGGCAGACGGGCCTGCAGCGCGTGGTGGTGGCCGGGGGCGTGGGGGCCAACCGCCACCTGCGCGCGCAGCTGGATGCGGCCTGCGCGCTCAGCAGCGTGCGCGTGCATTACCCCGAGCTGCACCTGTGCACCGACAACGGCGCCATGATCGCCATGGCTGCCGCCATGCGCCTGCAGGCGGGGCAGCAGCAGGCCAACATCGACTATGCGTTTGATGTGAAGCCGCGCTGGCCGCTCGATTCCATCGTGGCGCAGGCCTGATCGGGCCATCGCTGCCAGAGGCGCGGCGGTGCGCTGACCATGCGCGGCGTGGACACGGCAGCCCGCCGTGGCTCAGTCAATCGACAGTTGGACGGCCTTGCTCACAGGCTCCACGCGTGCCAGCGTGAGCGTGAGAACGCCGTTTTCCAGTTGCGCGCGGCTGGCGCTGACATCCACATCGTGGGCCAGCTCCCAGGTGCGGTGCAGCTTGCGCGGCGCGCCGTCCGCGCTTTGCACGCTGACCGTGGAGCCTTCGATGTGAATCTGTAGCTGGTCCCGGCCCAAGCCCGGCACATCCAGCGTCAACGTGGTGGTCTTGTCGTCCTGGGTCACGGTGCAGCCGCCGCTTGGCGTTTGCGCGGGGTTGGCCAGCGCACCCATCAGAAAGCGCTGCAAGGCGCGATCGGCGCGGCGTGGCTGATACACGTAGGAAGCATGGGGAATCATGGGGGCAAAGATCATGCAAGAGCTCCTTTACACTGCGCGGCTTTCGATTTGGTGGCCGCATGCCAGGGAGGTGTGTGCGCCCACAACGCATTTCAAGGGAATCACTGGCATGAATAAATCGCGTCTTGTACGCTTGAAAACGGGCTTGGCGGCACTAGCTGCGCCTGCCTGCGCCGTCTCCGCAGCCCTGGCCCTTGTGCTGCCGGCCCCGGCGGCATGGGCCCAGGCGGTCACGCCCGGTACCACCGCGGCTTTGGCTGCATCGCAGGCCCGGCCCGTGAAGGTCGCGCTCATCGAAAGCCTGTCCGGCGCGTTCGCCAACACGGGCGAGGCGGTGTACCGCAATGTCTTTTGGGCCCTGGAGCGCGTGAACGCGCGCGGTGGCGTGCAATTGCCTGCGTCGGCCGGTGGCCCGCGCCCGCTGGCGCTGGAGCGCTACGACAGCAAGGGGCAAAACGAAGAGGCCCTGTCGGCGCTGCGCGCAGCCATCGACGATGGCGCGCAGGTGGTGATGCAGGGCAATTCGTCGGCCACGGCGGCGGTGCTCATCGATGCCATCAACAAGCACAACGAGCGCGAGCCAGGCAAGCGCGTTCTCTTTCTGAACTACTCGGCGGTGGACCCGATCCTCACCAACGAAAAGTGCAGCTTTTGGCACTTTCGCTTTGATGCGCATGCCGACATGCGCATGGCCGCGTTGATGGAAGTGATGCGCGAGGACAAGGCGCTCAAGAACGTGTACCTGATTGGGCAGGACTACAGCTTTGGCCAGGCGGTGCTGCGCGAGGCCAAGAAACAGCTGGCGGCCCAGCGCCCTGACGTGACCGTCGTGGGCGAAGAGCTGCACCCGATTGGCCGCGTGAAAGATTTCGCTCCGTACGCGGTCAAGATCAAGGCCAGCGGCGCGCACGCGGTGGTCACCGGCAACTGGGGCAACGATCTGACCCTGCTGGTGAAGGCAGCGCGCGAGGTGGGCTACGAAGGCAGCTTCTACACCTTCTACGGCAACGCGCTGGGCGCCCCGGCGGCCATGGGCGACGCGGGCATTGGCAAGGTGTTTGCCGTGGCCGACTGGCTGCCCAACGTGCCGGGCGCGCAAAGCGAAGCGTTCTACCAGTCCTTCCGTGCGCGTTTTCCCAAGCCGCAGGACGACTATGTGCACATGCGCATGCAGCTGATGGTGGAGGCCCTGGTCCAGTCGATCGAACGCGCCGGCAGCACCGACACGCTGGCAATCGCCCGCCAGATGGAGAGCGCCAGCGTGCAGCTCGCCGGGCAGGGCGGCAGCATGCGAGCGGGCGATCACCAGTTCCAGCAGGCGCTGGCGGTTGGCGTGATGGACAAGAGGGGCGCGCCCGGAGTCAAGTTTGATGTGGAAGGCTCGGGCTACGGCTTTCGCGTGGTGCGTCAGATCCCGGCGGCCAAGGCGCAGCAGCCGCACAGCTGCAACATGCAGCGGCCATCCTGATCGACCGCGCAGCCCCCTGGCCTGGGGCTGCCGCCGTCACGGGCCGCGGCGTGCGGCCGCGACTTCGCGTCCCAGCTCGATGACTGCCATGGCGTAGTAGCTTGACCAGTTGTAGCGCGTGATGGCGTAGAAGTTTTCGGTTCCGGCCACATAGCTGGGAGGCTCCGCGCCGTTTTGCAGCTCGACCAGGGCCAGCGGTCCGGCGTGCTGCGCGCCCGCGGCATCGAGCACCGCGCCCTTGGCCTGCATGCTCGCGGCGCTGAAGGTGGGCAGGATGTCGGGGGCCAGCAGGTCATCGAGCTGGAGGCGGCTGGCGTCGAACTGAACGGCAAAGTGCGTGGGCATGCCCGGCGTCCAGCCATGGCCTCGAAAGTAGTTGGCCACCGAGCCAATGGCGTCCGGCGCGCTTTTGAAGAGGTCCACCCGGCCATCGCCATCAACGTCGATCGCATAGCGCACCCAGCTCGATGGCATGAACTGGCCCAGCCCCATGGCCCCGGCATAGCTGCCACGCGCTTCGAAAGGATCGGTGCCGCTGCGGTTGGACAGGCTCAGGAACTGCTCCAGCTCGCGCCGGAAGAACTCCGTACGTTCGGGCGCGCGGGGGTGCGCCGCAGGGAAGTCGAACGCCAGCGTGGCCAGCGCATCCATCACGCGGAATGTGCCCATTTGCTGGCCGTAGAGGGTCTCCACGCCGATGATGCCGACGATGATCTCAACGGGCACCCCGTACTCGCGCTCGGCGCGCTCCAGCGCGGCCTGGTTCTCTTGCCAGAAGCGCACCCCGGCGCGGATGCGGATGGGGTCGATAAAGCGGTCGCGATAGGCGCGCCAGTTCTTGGCGGTGCCTTTGGCGGGGGGCAATATGAGCCGGGGCACCTGCGGCAGAAACCGTGCCTGCCCGATGGCCTGGCGCACCCATTCGCGGTCCAGGTCACGGCGGGTGGCGAGGTCATCTGCAAACCGCAGCGCATCGGGGCGCGATGCGTAGAGCACCGGTGCTTTGCGGTGGGCTGCAGGCTTGGGATTTTTTGGATTTTTTTGTGCCTCTGCGCCCGCTGCTAATGTGGTTATAGCTATTGTTATGATAGCAAACGCGAGTCGTGATGCTGCTGTGTTCATTGCCATGGATGGTCGTGCTGCGAAATGCCCCGGTGTGCTCGCGTCATGTCAGGTGCCGCTGGCGTGCCGGCGGGCTTGCTCCCTGGCGGCCAAGCTTGCGTTGCTTGGGGCTTGGGGCCAGAGCAGGGTGCGGTACTCGCGCCGCAGGTCGGCCAGCGCTGTGGGGTCTGCCTGCGTGTTGGGCGCATAGCGCAGACGTTCCAGGCGCAGCAGCCAGTCGGCCACCGCAGCGCCTTGCGCCCCAAACTGCACCTGTATGCGCTGCGCCATCGACCGCGGTGGAAGGTGTTCCGGCAAGGGCAGGCCCGCCAGTGCCAGGCGTCGGCGGCATCGGTCCAGTAAGCGCAGCCACGGGTCGTGCTGGCTGCGCTCCCACAGGCTCCATCCCACGCCGCCCAATGCAAAGGTCAGCACGATGATCCCCAGCACCATGGTCAGGTCCTGCCAGCTCGGGGACTCAAAGCCGAGTGCCTTGAGCATATCCATCTGCCGCGACTGGGTGTAATTGAGCACCCACTGGTTCCAGCGGCTGTTGACGGCTTCCCACACGGCGCGCATGTTCTGCACGAGGTCTGGGCTCAGGGTGCCCACGGCGTTGGCGAATGCGCCGCGCGGCGCTTGCAGCCGCTGGGAGGCCCCGGTGCGCCCGGGCGAAACGGCGCTGGTGGGATCCACGCGCACCCACCCTTGTCCGGCCAGCCAGACCTCGGTCCAGGCGTGCGCGTCGCTCTGGCGTACCGTCCAGAGCGAGTCCACCGGATTGCGTTCACCGCCTTGGTAGCCCGTGACGATGCGCGCCGGAATGTCCATGGCGCGCATCAGCACGACGAACGCCGAGGCGATGTGCTCGCAAAAGCCTTCCTTGCGGTCAAACCAGAACTCGTCGGCCGTGTGCTGCCCGTACACGCCGGGGTCGAGCGTGTACACGAAGCCGCCGGTGCGCAGCCGTGCGAGAGCGGCCTGCACGAGTGCGGGGGCGTTGTCCCGCGAGGGGTCGGGCGCAATGCGCGGGTCGTTGCGTAGCTGCTGGGCAAGTGCCAGTGTGCGCGGATTAAACCCCGCTGGCAGCTCGGTGTAGGCCCGCAGCGCGGGTGTCATGGCCACCGGGCCGTGCGCGAATCGGGTGTAGCTGGTGGCGCTGTAGCGCACAACGTCCGTGATCGGACGCATCGCCAGCCACTGCAATTCCTGCGTCATGAACGTGCCGACATTGGCGATTTCGGGTTTGTTGGGTGCAGCGTCCAGTACCAGCAGCCATGGATGCTTGTGGGGCTCCAGGACGACTTCGTAACGCAGCGGTTCGCCCCGGGTGCGCAGGTTGGCGGGCGGGGTGGGCCTGGCGGCAATGATCTCCCCGGCCTGGTCGGACAGCGGCAGCCACTCGGTGCCATCGAAGGATCCAAACACCGGGCCGCGAAAATAAAGATCGCTTTGGGGTGGCGCTTCGCCGCCAGGTGTCTCAAAGCGGATGCGCATGGCCACACCATCGTCCAGCGCCAGTTGCGCCACGCTGCCGATCTTCATCACCCCCGAGAGTCCGCTGCGCCCGGCCATGGCGTCGCCGGGCACACTCCACAGCGGTGCCATGCGGGGGAACAGCATGAACAGTGCAGCCATGATCGGCGCGCCCAGCAGCGCCATGCGTGCCGCCATGCGCAGCGACCGCGCCAGGGGCGGGCGACCCACCGGCATGTGGGCGTTGACCAGCGCCGTGAGCAGCCCCAGCAGCGCCACCAGCATGGCGGCTGCGGTCGGCAGCGACTGCGAGTAAAAAAAGTTGCTGAGCATGGTGAAAAAGCCCAGGAAGAACACCACCATGGCGTCGCGCCGGGCGCGCAGCTCCAGCATCTTGAGCACCAGCAGCATCACGATGAGCGTGACCCCCGCATCGCGACCGAGGATGGTGCGGTGCGTGTACAGCGTGCCCGCAACTGCGGCCCCCAGTAACAAAAGGAGCGTCCAGCGGCTGGGCAATGGCCGCCCTCCCCAGGCGAGCCAGGCCCGCCACAGCATCACACCGGCGGCCATCAGCGTGGCCCAAACCGGCAGGTTGCCTGCCTGCGGCGCGATCACCCAGACGATTACGAACAGCAGAAACAGCGTGTCGCGCGCGTCGCGGGGCAGGGATGCGAATGTCTGGCGCAGGGTCATTGATGGATATGGTGGAGGTGTGCAAAGTGCTATTTATTAGATAGCTGCAATGACTTATTGGACGTGCGCTAAAGGCAGTTTTGTTTCATGGCCGGGGCGCTCACAGCAGCGCGAGGGTCTCCAGGCAGCGCCGCCGGTGGGCAGCGCCGGTGTCGGGGGCGATCTCGGTGCCAGCCACGCGCAGCCCGTAGTCCAGGCCCAGCCGGTCGGCCTGCAACACCCAGGCCGTCAGGCGCGAGATGCGGGCTTCGGGGTTTTGCAACGTGGCCAGGTTCATGTCCAGCCACAGTTCGTAGCGCTGCGCCTGCTGTGCGTCGCGGCTGACCAGATCGTCGGTGCCGGTGCCGAGCGATTTGGCCGCCTTCTTCCAGACCACCAGCTTGAGCGGATCGCCGCGCCGGTAGGCGCGCACGCCATCGAATTCGCCAATGCCCTGCGACTGCGCGCTGCCCGTGCCGCCGCCGCGCGGCACGCCTGCGGGAAGCGGCGGAGCAGGGGTTTCGGGCGTGGGGTACACCAGCACCTGGGCTGCGGGGCGCCAGTAGGTCCACACTCGAAACGTGCCCAGCGGGAACCGCGTTTCGGCGGTGAGGGTCGGAACGCGGTGCAGCCCGCGGCGTCGGGGCCTGAAGGCGATCTGCAACGCAGAGCTGCCTTGTGCGGGCACATCCGTCCAGACCCAGTGATGGGCTTCGCTACCATCGCCATGCACCGACATCCCCACCCCGTAGCGGGTGCCGGGCCGGTCGCTGGAGAGCTGCACCTCGATTGCGGTGGCGCTGCCCAGAAAATGCGGCTCGGGTGTGTTCAGACGCAGCGTCAGGCCGCGCAGGTTGGCATGGCAGATGTGCATGCCCACCACGGCGCTGCCCGCCAGCAAAAAGGTGAGCAGGTAGCCCAGATTGAGCTGGTAGTTGATAGACGCTACGAGCAGCACCAACAAGGTCAGGGCAAGCATCCACCCCGATGCAGTGGGCAGGATGTAGACGTTGCGCTGCGTGAGCGTGAGGGTGTCGCTCAAGGGCAGGCGCGCCTCCCACCAGCGCTGGAAACGGCGGCGAACCCGGTGGCGAACGCCCGTCCACGAAAGCATGGCGCCCACGCCGGATGCGCTGGGTGTGTTGATCGCGTTGGTCACGGCGCGGCTGGGTTCAGGGCAGTGGCACGGCGTCCATCATGGCGCGCACCTGCTCGATGGCACCCCGCCCGGCATCGCCAACAGGCACCAGGCGGTGGGCGATGGTCTGCGGCAGGATGGCCTGCACATCGTCGGGTGCCACGTAGTCGCGCCCGCTGATCAGCGCTTGGGCCTTGGCCGCGCGCACCAGGGCAATGCCTGCGCGGGGCGACAGCCCTTGCAGGAACCAGCGGCCCGATCGCGTGGCAGCGATCAGGTCCTGCACGTAGTTGAGCAGCGGCTCGGCCGTGTGGATCGCCATCACTGCGCGCTGCAGTTGCATCAGCTCGTCATCGGACAGCAGGGGCAGCATGCTGACGACCATATCGCGGCGGTCGGCGCCGGCCAGCAGCATGCGCTCGGCCGCCCGGTCGGGGTAGCCGATGGAAATTCGCATCAAGAATCGGTCCAGCTGCGACTCAGGCAGAGCAAACGTGCCCAGCTGGTCGTGCGGGTTCTGCGTGGCAATCACGAAAAAGGGGTGCGGCAGCGCGCGTGTCTCGCCTTCCACCGACACCTGCTTTTCTTCCATGGCCTCGAGCAGCGCGCTCTGCGTCTTGGGGCTGGCGCGGTTGATCTCATCGGCCAGCAGCACCTGGGCGAATACAGGGCCGGGGTGGAACACAAAGGATTCTTTGCCCCGTTCGTAGACCGACACACCCGTAAGGTCGCTGGGCATGAGGTCTGCCGTGAACTGCACCCGCGAAAACTGCAGGCCAAAGGTGTGTGACAGTGCGTGTGCCAGGGTGGTCTTGCCCACGCCAGGAACGTCTTCGATCAGCAGGTGTCCACCCGCCAGCAGGCAGGCTACGCAGTCCTGGACCTGGGCCGTTTTCCCCACCATCACCGTGTTAAGCTGATCCAGAAGCGATTTGATTTTGTGCTGTGCGTTCATGGCATGACGTTATCCGAAAATCCGGCAAAAATGCGAGGCTTGGGGACAACACTGTGAGCAAGACGGGTTATTTCACCCACCGGGATTGCTGGAAACACGAGATGGGCCCCGGGCATCCTGAGTGCCCTGAAAGGCTCGATGCCATCGAAGACCGGTTGCTGGTCACCGGCGTTGGCGACGCGCTCACGCGCTACGAGGCCCCGCAAGCCGCGCTCGCCGACATCGAACTGGCGCATGACCGCATGCATGTGGCGGCCATGCGCGGTATGTCAGATCGGCTCAATGAAGAGTTGTTGGCCGGTGGCCCGCAGTACGCGCAGATCGACCCCGACACCTCCATCAACGCCCACACCTGGAACGCCTCATTGCGCGCAGCAGGCGCGGCGCTGGCAGCCACCGATGCAGTGATGGCGGGCGAGATCGAGAACGCCTTCTGCGCTGTGCGCCCGCCCGGTCACCACGCCTGCCACAGCAAGGCCATGGGTTTTTGTTTCTTCAACAACGTGGCTGTGGCCGCCAAGTATGCGCTGCAGCGCTACAACCTCCCGCGCGTGGCGGTGGTGGACTTTGACGTGCACCATGGCAATGGCACGCAAGACATTCTTGCGAACGACCCGCGCGCGCTGATGGTCGGCATTTTTCAACATCCGTTTTACCCCTACAGCGGCGACCACGACCCTGCCCCGAACATGCTGAACGTGCCGGTGGCGGCATACACCCGTGGCATGGAGATCCGCGAGATCATCGAGATGATTTGGATCCCCCGCCTGGAGGCTTTCAAGCCCGAGATGATCTTTGTGAGCGCCGGCTTTGACGGTCACCGCGAAGACGACATGGGCCAGCTGGGGCTGACCGAGCAGGATTACGCCTGGATCACACAGCGCGTCAAAGACATTGCCCGCCGGTTCTCGAAGGGGCGCATCGTCTCGTGCCTGGAAGGCGGCTACGCAATGTCGCCACTGGCGCGCAGTGTGGAAGCGCATCTGCGCGTGCTGGCTGATTTGTGACCTTTGCCCAAGCCGTGCGCTGCATCGTCCTTCATTCCTGGCAGTTGCCGCGTGCGGGTAGGCCTGCCGTCGCGACTTTGGACGACAGGCGCCTCAAGGATCTTGACCCATGACAACCCCCGCTTCCTCCGACCTGCTGCACGTTGCGCGAGATGCACGTGGCATGTGGACACTCACCTTGAACGACCCCGGCCGCTTCAATGCCCTGGGTAGCGACATGCTGTCTGCCTTGCAGCGGGCGCTCGACAACGTGGCCCAGGACGAATCCGCAAGAGTGGTGGTACTGGCAGCCCACGGCAAGGCGTTCTGTGCTGGCCACAACCTCAAGGACATGGCCGCGCATCCAGACCTGTCTTGGTACCAGGCGCTGTTTGCACAGTGCAGCAAGGTCATGCTGGCGATCCACAAGCTGCCGGTGCCGGTCGTTGCCCGCGTGCACGGTATGGCCACGGCTGCGGGATGCCAGCTTGTGGCCCAGTGTGATCTGGCCGTGGCGGCCGACAGCGCCACCTTTGCCACCAGCGGCATCCACTATGGCCTGTTTTGCGCCACGCCCAGTGTCCCCCTTGTACGCAATGTGCCGTTCAAACGCGCCATGGAAATGCTTTTGACGGGCGACTTCATCGATGCACCGACCGCGCTGGCGCAAGGCCTGGTCAACCGCGTGGTGCCCGCAGACCTGCTGGACGCCGAGGTGGGACGCCTGGTGGAGTCCATCATCCAAAAACCGCGTGCGGCGGTGGCCATGGGCAAGGCGCTGGTGTACCAGCAGCGCGAACTGGGCCTGGATGCGGCCTACCAGCTCGCGGGCCAGGCCATGGCGGTCAACATGATGGACGCTGCGGCGCAGGAGGGTGCGCGGGCATTTTCCGAAAAACGCCAACCGGACTGGAAGCACTGATGGCCGCTGATCCTGCCACCGACGCTCTGTTGATGGTCACCGACCTGGACAGCTGGATGCAGGCCTTTGCCCGGCCGTCCGTGTTGATCGAACTGGCCCTGCTCGCGCTGTGCGTGGCCGCAGCCTGGACGTTCGTCTGGGCGCTGCGCCGCGGTGTCCACAACAAGGATCCGCGCTCCATCTGGTTTGGAGTCCGGGTGGTCGATGGCGCTTTGTTTCCGCTGGTTCTGCTTTGTTTCGGGTATCTTGCGCGCACGCTGGCGCTGCAGTGGATACCACTGGCGGCATTCAAGGTGGCCATTCCTGTCCTGATGTCGCTGGTGGTGATCCGCATCGGCGTCAAGGTGCTGCAGGTGGCGTTTCCGCAATCCGCCTGGGTGCGGCCCATTGAGCGCAGCATTTCGTGGGCGGTCTGGATGGGCATGGTACTTTGGGTCACCGGGCTGCTGCCGATGGTCTTGCACGAACTGGACGATATCCGCTGGAAGGTGGGCACGTCATCCCTCTCGGTGCGCACCCTGATCGAGGGCACCATCACTGCGGGCGTGGTGCTGCTCGTTGCCTTGTGGATCTCTGCCGCCATCGAGGCGCGGCTGCTGCGCGAGGCCACCGGCAGCGAGCTGTCATTGCGCAAGGCCATCAGCAACGCCTTGCGGGCTGTGCTGGTGTTCATCGGGCTCATCATGGCCTTGTCGGCCGTCGGTATCGACCTGACGGCTCTATCGGAGCTGGGCGGTGCCGTGGGCGTGGGCATCGGCTTTGGTTTGCAAAAGCTCGCAGCCAACTACGTCAGTGGGTTTGTGATCCTGGCCGAGCGCAGCATGCGCATCGGCGACAACATCAAGCTCGACACATTCGAAGGCCGCATCACCCAGATCAATGCGCGTTACACCGTGATCCATTCGCTCTCGGGCCGCGAATCCATCGTGCCCAACGAACTGCTGATCACACAGCGGGTGGAAAATCTTTCGCTTTCCGACCCGAAGGTGTGGCTGTCCACGGTGGTCAGCGTGGCCTATGACTCGGATGTCGATCGGGGGGTGCGCCTGCTGGGCGAGGCAGCCTTGGCAAGCCCTCGCGTGCTGCGCGATCCTTCGCCGACGGTTGCGCTGTCTGCCTTCGGTGCAGATGGTCTGGAATTCACGGTGGGTTTCTGGATTACCGATCCTGAAAGCGGCACGCTCGGACTGCGCTCAGACATCAACCTGGCCATCCTTCGCGCCCTGCGCGCGCACGATGTGGAGGTGCCGTTTCCCCAGCGCGTGGTGCATTTGCAGAGCGCAGACCTGCCGACGGGCGCGCGCACTGCAGACCCATTCCCTTCGCCGCGCACGCCGTCGCAACCCCCGGGGCTTGCGCCCTGATGTGAGGGCAGGGTCGTCGCAAGGCGGCGCAGGTGAGAGCCGGCGCAACATGGCCCGTGTTCAGGCAGGGGATCCACGCAGGATCACATGGCTGGCCTATAATCCACAAAAAGCACGATCGTTCTTTTTTGCAGAGAACGCATTCTGCGCTTGCGGCCTGTCTGGCGCAGTGCGGCTTAGAATGTTCCAGTTTACGTAAACGTCAATTCAACCAACTCTAGGAGCCGCAGCCATGAAGGTCTTGGTCCCCGTCAAGCGCGTGGTGGACTACAACGTGAAGGTCCGCGTCAAGTCGGACAACACCGGTGTGGACATCGCCAACGTGAAGATGAGCATGAACCCCTTTGACGAAATCGCCGTTGAAGAGGCCGTGCGCCTGAAAGAAAAAGGCCTGGTGACCGAAGTCGTCGCTGTGTCCTGCGGCGTGGCCCAGTGCCAGGAAACGCTGCGCACCGCCATGGCCATTGGTGCCGACCGCGCCATCCTGGTGGAAACGGATGTGGAACTCCAGCCCCTGGCCGTGGCCAAGATTTTGAAGGCCCTGGTCGACAAGGAGCAGCCCCAGCTCATCATTCTGGGCAAGCAAGCCATCGATGACGACGCCAACCAGACCGGCCAGATGCTCGCAGCCCTGGCGGACCTGCCCCAGGCCACCTTTGCCAGCAAGGTGGAGCTTGCCGCTGACAAGGTCAACGTGACCCGCGAAGTGGACGGCGGCCTGGAAACCCTGGCATTGAGCCTGCCCGCCGTCATCACCACCGACCTGCGCCTGAACGAGCCCCGCTACGTCACCTTGCCCAACATCATGAAGGCCAAGAAAAAACAGATGGACACCTTCAAGCCCGAAGACCTCGGTGTGGACGTCACGCCGCGCCTGAAAACCCTCAAGGTGACCGAGCCCGCCAAGCGGGGCGCCGGCATCAAGGTGGCCGATGTGGCTGCCTTGGTCGAGAAGCTCAAGAACGAAGCAAAAGTCATCTAAGGAGAACAACAAATGACCTCACTCGTGATTGCCGAGCACGACAATACTTCCATCAAAGGCGCCACCCTGAACACCGTCACGGCCGCAGCGGCCTGCGGTGGCGACGTGCATGTGATGGTTGCCGGCCACAACGCCGGCGCTGCCGCACAAGCCGCCGCCCAGATTGCTGGCGTTGCCAAGGTCATCCACGCCGACGCAGTCGGCCTGGAGCACGGTCTGGCAGAGAACGTCGCTGCGCAAGTCCTGGCCGTTGCCAGCCACTACAGCCACATCCTGTTCCCTGCGACTGCCAGCGGCAAGAACGTGGCCCCCCGCGTTGCGGCCAAGCTTGATGTGGCACAAATCAGCGACATCACCAAGGTGGTGAGCGCCGACACCTTCGAGCGCCCTATCTACGCCGGCAACGCCATTGCCACCGTGCAAAGCGCAGACAGCGTCAAGGTCATCACCGTGCGCACCACCGGCTTTGACGCCGCGGCCGCCACGGGGGGCAGCGCACCCGTTGAAACCGCCGCCGCCACTGCCGATGCCGGCAAGAGCGCCTTCGTCGGCAGCGAAATCGCCAAGAGCGATCGGCCCGAGCTGACCGCCGCCAAGATCATCGTCTCCGGTGGCCGGGCGCTGGGCAGCAAGGAAAAGTTCGACGAAGTCATGACCCCGCTGGCCGACAAGCTGGGCGCAGCCCTGGGCGCCAGCCGCGCCGCAGTGGACGCAGGCTACGCCCCCAACGACTGGCAGGTCGGCCAGACCGGCAAGATCGTGGCGCCGCAGCTGTATGTGGCTGCCGGAATCTCGGGCGCGATTCAGCACCTTGCGGGCATGAAGGACTCCAAGGTGATCGTGGCGATCAACAAGGATGCCGAGGCGCCGATTTTCAGCGTGGCCGACTATGGGCTCGAAGCTGACCTGTTTGCGGCTGTGCCCGAACTGGTCAAGGCACTTTAAAGCCCTGTGGCGTGCACAAAGGCATCGCTCGCGATGCCTTTTTTTTGACGAAATAACGCTTTCTTGGAGACACCCATGAGCTACACCGCCCCCGTCAAGGACATGCTGTTTGCCATCGAGCACCTGGCCCGCATTGAACAGATTGCCCAGATCCCCGGCTTTGAAGATGCGGGTCTGGACACGGCCGCTGCCGTGCTGCAAGAGTGCGCCAAGTTCAACGAGGGTGTGCTGGCCCCGCTCAACTGGGAAGGCGATAAGAACCCCTCGCGTTTCAACGCAGGCATGGTGACCACAACGCCCGGCTTCAAGGAGGCTTTTCGTCAGTACGCCGACGGTGGCTGGCAGGGGCTGCAGCACCCGGCCGAGTTCGGTGGCCAGGGCCTGCCCAAGACGATTGGCGCAGCCTGCATCGAGATGACCAACAGCGCCAACATGAGCTTCGCCCTGTGCCCGCTGCTGACCGACGGAGCCATCGAGGCGCTGCTCACGGCGGGCAGCGATGCGCTCAAGGCCAAGTACCTTGAGAAGCTGGTGACCGGCCAGTGGACTGGCACCATGAACCTGACCGAGCCCCAGGCGGGCTCCGATCTGGCGCTGGTGCGCACCCGCGCCGAACCCCAGCCCGACGGCACTTACAAGATTTTCGGCACCAAGATCTACATCACCTATGGTGAGCACGACATGGCCGAGAACATCATCCACCTGGTGCTCGCTCGCGTTCAGGGCGCGCCCGAGGGCGTCAAGGGCATCAGCCTGTTTGTGGTGCCCAAGTTTCTGGTGGGCGACGACGGCAGCCTGGGCGCGCGCAATGATGCCCATTGCGTGAGCATCGAACACAAGCTGGGCATCAAGGCATCGCCCACCGCCGTGCTGCAGTTTGGCGACGGCATGGCGGCCGGCATTGCAGACAGCGCCGGACCCGGCGCGGTGGGCTACCTGGTGGGCGAGGAAAGCCGCGGCCTCGAATACATGTTCATCATGATGAACGCCGCCCGTTACGCCGTGGGAATGCAGGGCATCGCGATCTCTGAGCGCGCCTATCAAAAAGCCGTGCAGTACGCCAAAGACCGTGTGCAGAGCCGCCCCGTGGATGGCAGCATCAACGCCAGCGCCGCCATCATTCACCACCCGGACGTCAGGCGCATGCTGATGACCATGCGTGCCACCATCGAAGGCTGTCGCGCCATGGCCACCGTGGCCGCTGCCGCGTTTGACGCCGCGCACCACCACCCCGATGCCGAAACGCGCAAGCAAAACCAGGCGTTCTACGAATTCATGGTGCCGCTGGTCAAGGGCTACAGCACCGAAACCAGCCTGGAAGTGACCAGCCTGGGCGTGCAGGTGCACGGTGGCATGGG
>JBKCTS010000047.1:0-6073 GCA_046318695.1 Acidovorax sp. | reverse complement strand
CACATAGAGCGCTACTACGACTCTGACTTCTTTCCGAAGTGCGCCGAGTTCCAAGCACTCTGGCACCAATGGGATGAGGTAAAGAAGGAATTGATGTCCAAGAACGTGTCCAAGATCTGGGTGACTCCGCCTCGGGCTATGACCATCGCCAAACCGAAGGGTGGATTTCGGGTTGTTCATCAGCTAGAACCTGTAGATGCTGTCGTGTACACGGCACTGGCATATGAAGCCGCGCCGTCGATTGAGGCGGCTCGAATTGAGGCGGCCGAGCGGGTAGCCTGCTCGTATCGGTTCGAAGTGGCAAACGGCAGCTTCTTCGCGGGTGGGTCAGGATGGACGGACTTCGAATCTAAAACGGCAGAATTACTCGATCAGTTCAGCCACGTATTAGTCACTGACATAACGGACTTCTACAACCAGATTTATCTCCACCGGCTCAACAATGCGATCGAGTCTTCCAATGCAGCGCTAAAGCCGTTTGCCGCCGAAATTGAGAACTTTCTACTCACGCTAAATAGCAAGGCATCTCAGGGCGTCCCTGTCGGCCCCGCCGCCAGCATCGTCATGTCAGAGGCTGTTCTGATCGACGTCGATGATTTCCTTAGAAGCAAAGGCGTTGCGCATACCCGGTACGTTGACGACATTCGCCTCTTCTCCAACTCACCTCGCGACCTCCAGCGAGTTCTCGAGCAACTTACTCTCTATTTGTACGAAATCCACAGACTTACCGTCTCCTCTGAAAAGACCCAACTTCATGGATCTGATGAATTTGCGGCCAAGCACTTTCACAATCAGTATGAAGATGAGAAGTCGGAACTTCGAGATAGCCTGGAAGAGTTCAATCCGTACTCTGACGACTACGATGAATCAGACTTTGACGACGAACCTGACGACGAACCTGACGACGAACTGGTCACTGCAATCCAACGGGTCATCAACTACGAGCATCTAGACCTTGGCCTTGCCCGTAGCGTAATTCGCACTGCGCGCCGAAACTCAATCGACGTTATTGCCCAACATCTTCTTGATCACTTCGACTTCTTTGCGCCTGTCGTGAATGATGTGGTGCTTTACCTGCATGAAGTCACAGACGGGGAGCTGGCACTTGCCATGCGTCCACAGCTGGAGGCTATTGCCAATTCACCGGCTCTTGATACACAGCTAGTTCGGTTCTGGATCGAGTCATACGTTGCACAGTACCCGGAGTACATGGCGTCCCCAGCTTTGGCCCAGCTCGTATATGGTGGTTCGAACATTGACAACCAAGCACTGGCAGCAATTACTACCAGGAACGTAGCCTGGGTTCGCAGCCACAAGGCATCGATTTACAACCTTGGTGGCTGGGGCAGAAGAGCAGTCCTTCACGCATCCAGAGTGCTCCCAAGCGACGAACGGACTCACTGGTTAAAGCTCTTCGCCGGTAACTCACCTGTTCTTCTTGATCGCTGGGTCGCCAAATGGGTGCAAGAAACCGCGTGACGGCTCTAACCCTCCAGTCGAGAGGACGTGCCCCGGCAAGCCGGGTCACGCCTCTCATCTCAAACATTAGGCTTTGTTCAGCCTCCTAGCCATGAAAAAAATAATCTTTGTCATCGCGTTAGCACTAAGCCCGATATCGGGGTTTGCAGGAGCGTCTTTAGAGGACTTGTCAGACGACAAAGTGTTGGAGGGGGCAGTGGCCGAGATTCAGTCGATGAAGCTGAGAGAACTCGAGGTAGCAATTGAATTCATAGCTGCCTGCATGGAACGTTTGTCCACAGAACGCAATTACCATTGCGGCAAAAACTTCACTGCTATATCAATAAAGATTGATAAGGCGCCACAGTTCACGAGACTAAGCAAATCAATTTTTTTGGCCGAATTAAAAAGCAGCGAAGCAAATATCAAAGGGTCATTGGAAAGTATTGCTGTTAGCGTGACAGAGCTTCGGCGTTCTACTGTTTTTTTAAAGCTCCAAGATGCTGCACGTGAAAGGTATCAAAAGTTAACCAAGTGATTCACATGCATTTCATCAAAAGGCCTAAGGATGGTGTCCAAAACTCAACGCTGAAGCGGCTGTAAATGTCTGAATCCCGCATCACGGATCTGACGGATTCCATTTCAATTGAATCTGCGCTGCGGCCATCGAAATCCTGGCGTTTTCGGGCAAGCGGCCGTTCGCATCCAAGCCGGTAAATTCGCGGTACAGGGGCGTCTCAAACAGCGCCTCTTCCATGGCGAAGTCGCTCAGACCAAAGAGTTGCTGCAGAAGATGCAAGCGCAGCATGGTCTCATGCCCGAAGGGCGGACGGCCCGTTGTCTTGGGCGGCGACACCGCTGTAAGCTGGGATACCAGCTCAGGCCAGGGAACCACGCGATTCATCAGCTCCAGCAGTTCCATCTTGCGCGTGCGGCGGGTGTTGAGGTCAAGACCAAGGTCGGTTTGTTTCATGCCGTCATTGAACGCAATTTATGTGCCTCAATCATGCAACTTGCCGGAGAGTTTTGAACACATTCCCTAAGTCAAGAGGCTGTTGGTATTGATTGTCGAATTGGTCGATCTGGCGTGGTGGACTTCGACAGTGGGATCGACAGAGACTCACCTAACTCGGTCAAGCTGACCCGCCAGAGGCCGACAGCATTCTTTGTTCGTTGTTCCGCCGCCCCATGGCGCGTTGGGGATCGATGAATTTTGTACCTCTTGCGCGGCGCACACGGTAGGATGACGACTGTCTTTTGGTGTGCGTGTGTAGTGTTGTCTGTGCTGTTTGTACAGGGCTTGCCGGGCTGGGCACAGCGGCAATGGCGTCTGGGCCCGCTGCAATGCGAGGCTTGCCACCGTAGGCTGGCGGCTCTATGCACCTGTCGCCACATGCCGCCCCTGGCTGTTTTCCCTACTCGCCTTGCCCACCAACGCATATTTTTCGCCGGATCTGGTCCCCCGCCTCGTGGTCGAAGCGGGCGTGGCGCCGGCTGGGCGCGTGGTGCGGGTGCGGGGGCGTTGGGGCGCAGCAGAAATGGGCGACCGCAAGGTGGTGCAGGCCCTGTACCGTCAGTTAGAGGCCAACCCGGCCGCAGCCGATGTGGCGTGGGATTTGCGCGGTCTGGCCTGGCTGGATCATGTGGGTGCACAGTTGCTGTGGCGGCATTGGGGGCAGGCCTGGCCCGCTCAGATTCAGGTGGATCGCCGCGAGCGCGACATTCTGGAGCGCGTGGCGCAGTTCACGGTGGCGCCGCCACCCGATGAGCCCTGGCGGCTGGCCGATCAGATCGACCACCTGGGGGTGCTGGTGCTGCATGGCGTGGACCATGCCCGTCACCTGCTGCAGCTCGTGGGCCAACTGGCGCTGGATCTGGTGCGCCTGGCGCGCGCGCCCAAGCGTGGGCCCTGGCGCGATGTGTCGGGCCACCTGTACCGCATGGGAGCCACGGCGCTGCCCATCACGGCGCTGGTGGGCTTTCTGATCGGCGTGGTGCTGGCCTACCTCATGAGTCTGCAGTTGCGGCAGTTTGGGGCCGAGTCGTTCATCGTCAACATCCTGGGTATTTCGCTCATCCGCGAGCTGGGCCCCATGCTGGCGGCCATTTTGGTGGCGGGGCGCTCCGGCTCGGCCATCACGGCACAGATTGGCGTGATGCGCGTGACCGAGGAACTCGATGCCATGCGGGTGATGGGCATCCCGCACGGCTTTCGCTTGGTGCTGCCGCGCACGATTGCACTGGCCATTGCCATGCCGCTCATCAGTGTGTGGACCACGCTGGCCGCGCTGGGCGGCGGCATGCTGGCGGCCGACGTGGTCATGGGCATCTCGCCAGCGTACTTTGTGCAGGCGCTGCCTGCGGCCGTGAAGATCGGCAACCTCGGGCTTGCGGTGGCCAAGTCGGTGGTGTTTGGCGCTTTCATTGCGCTCATCGGCTGCCACTGGGGTCTGCGCGTCAAGCCCAACACCCAGAGTCTGGGCGAGGGCACAACGGCATCGGTGGTCACATCGATCACCATGGTGATCATTGTGGACGCGCTGTTTGCTGTGGCGTTCAAGGATGTGGGGATATGAAGCGTGTCCCTGCGGCGCATTGCGCCTTGCCCCTGCTCTCGCACTGCGGCGCAGTGCGGGGCGGGGCGCGCCGCCCGGACGGCGGGGCGCCCCTGGGTGTGGGCCGTGCCCGTATGGTGCGCTGCAGGCCCATGGATGGATGGGAGGGGCGGCCATGACGGAACGCATCGCCAAGCCCGAGCCCATTGCGGTGCCATCCGGCGAGCCGCCCATGGTGGACGTGCAGGGCCTGTGGACCACCTTTGGCAAGGGCGACGAAACCTTTCATGTGCACCAGGACTTGCAGTTCACCGTGCAGCGCGGCGAGATGCTGTCGCTGGTGGGGGGATCGGGCACCGGCAAGACGGTGCTGCTGCGGCAGATCCTGGGGCTGGCCAGGCCCTCGCGCGGCACGGTCACGGTGCTGGGGCGCCCTGCCAGCGAGATGGGGCGCGAGGGCGCGGCCAGCCGGGTGGGCATGCTGTTCCAGCACGGGGCGCTGTTCTCGGCCTTCAATGTGCTGGACAACGTGGCCTTTGCGCTGCGCGAGCAGGGCACGCTGTCAGCCGAGCTGGTGCGCGATGCGGCGCTGGTCAAGCTGCAGATGGTGGGCCTCAAGCCCGAGCACGCCAGTCGCATGCCGGCCGATCTGTCGGGCGGCATGGTCAAGCGCGTGGCGCTGGCCCGGGCGCTGATCATGGACCCGCCACTGCTGCTGCTCGATGAGCCCACCGCCGGGCTGGACCCCAGCAGCTCGGATGATTTTTGCACCCTGCTGCGCGAGCTGCGTGCCACGCTGGGCCTCACGGTGGTGATGGTCACGCACGACCTTGACACCCTGTTTGCGCTAAGCACCCGCGTGGCCGTTTTGGCCGATAAAAAGGTCATCGTCACCGGCCCGCCGCACGAGGTGGCACAGTTCCAGCATCCCTTTATCGAGCACTTTTTCATGGGCGAGCGTGGCCGCCGCGCCATGGCCCCGATGCAGGCGCCTCCTGAACCGGCAAGCCCCGGCAGCGTGGCCGCGACAGACAAGGAAAACCCCTGATGGAAAACAAATCCCACGCATTGGCTGCTGGCGTCTTCGTTCTGGTGGTGGCCGCCATGCTGATCGGGCTGGCCGTCTGGCTCACGCGCGATAACGCAAACTACGATCTGTATGAGCTGACCACCAAGGACGGCGTCGGTGGCCTGCAGCCCCAGGCGGCCGTGCGCTACAAGGGCGTGGCCGTGGGTAAGGTTACGCGCATCGGCTTTGACCCTGAGGTGCCCGGCAATGTGCTGATCCGCATCGCAGTGAACGAGCAGGCCCCCGTCAGTCGCACCACGTTTGCCGTGCTGGGCTACCAGGGCGTCACCGGGCTGGCGCACATACTGCTGGACGATACCGAGCAGCCCAGCCCCGAGCTGCCGCCCGGCCCCAGCGGCCTGCCGCGTTTGCTGCTCAAGCCCTCGCCCTTTGGCAGGCTGGCCGAGCAGGCCCCAGCCATCCTGAGCCAGGTGGAAGAGGCGACCCGCCGCATCAACCGGCTGCTGGGCGACGGCAACCAGCAGCAGTTGTCGCAAGCGCTGGCCAACATGAACCAGGCTGCGGCCGGCTTCAACACGCTCACGCAGCGGCTGGACGCCACGCTGACCCAGCGGCTGGACCCGGCCCTGGCCGCTTTGCCCCCGCTCGCTAGTGATGCGCGCCAGACCCTGCAGTCGCTGCGCAAGGCGGGCGACAGTGTCACCACGCTGGCGACCGATGTGAGCCAGACCACCCGGCGCCTCTCGGCAGAGGGCGGCGCGATCGACCAGATCACCCAGGGCACGCAGGCGCTGGTCCGCGCCGCAGACCAGTTCAGCACCACCACCCTGCCGCGCCTGAACCGCGTGGCCGACGATACGGGCCGCGCCGCACGCCAGATCGGCCGCACCGCCAACAGCGTGCAGGACAACCCCCAGTTGTTCATCTACGGCTCCGGTCGCATTCCGCCCGGCCCCGGCGAGCCCGGCTTCGCCGCCCCCTGAGGAGACTGCATGTTTGCTATTAAAAATGAAGCTGTTATGGCATATAC
>JBKCTS010000046.1:0-26875 GCA_046318695.1 Acidovorax sp. | reverse complement strand
GTCCTCACCAGACCATGTTGACCTTCCAGCAAATCATCCTGAAGCTGCAGTCCTACTGGGACGCGCAGGGTTGCGCCCTTTTGCAACCCTATGACATGGAAGTGGGCGCTGGCACCTCGCACACCGCCACCTTTCTGCGGGCCATTGGTCCTGAGCCCTGGAAGGCCGCCTACGTGCAGCCCAGCCGCCGGCCCAAGGACGGCCGCTATGGCGAGAACCCCAACCGCCTGCAGCACTACTACCAGTACCAGGTGGTGCTCAAGCCCGCTCCGGCCAACATTCTGGAGCTGTACCTGGGTTCGCTTGAAGCCCTGGGCTTTGACCTCAAGAAAAACGACATCCGCTTTGTGGAAGACGACTGGGAAAACCCCACGCTGGGCGCCTGGGGCCTGGGCTGGGAGGTGTGGCTCAACGGCATGGAGGTCACCCAGTTCACCTACTTTCAGCAGGTGGGCGGCATCGACTGCAAACCCGCTACCGGCGAGATCACCTACGGCCTGGAGCGCCTGGCCATGTACCTGCAGGGTGTGGACAACGTCTACAACCTGAGGTGGACCGACACCCTGAGCTACGGCGATGTGTACAAGCAAAACGAGGTGGAGCAGTCCGCGTACAACTTCGAGCATTCGGACGCCGACTTTCTGTTCACCGCCTTCAACGCGCACGAAAAGCAGGCCAAGTACCTGATGGAGCAGCAACTGGCCCTGCCCGCGTACGAGCAGGTGCTCAAGGCCGCGCACACCTTCAACCTGCTGGATGCCCGCGGGGCGATCAGCGTCACCGAGCGGGCTGCCTACATTGGCCGCATCCGCAACCTGGCCCGCAGCGTGGCACAAAGCTACTACGACAGCCGTGAGCGCCTGGGCTTCCCCATGGCCCCACGCGAATGGGTGGAGCAGATGGCCCCCACGGCCAAGAAAGCCGCCTGAGCGCCGAGGGACACAACACAATGACTACCCAAAACCTTCTCGTCGAACTCTTTGTGGAAGAGCTGCCGCCCAAGGTGCTCCAAAAGCTGGGCGATGCCTTTGCCACTGTGCTGGCCGACCAGCTCAAGGCCCAGGGCCTGGCTGCGGCGGCATCGGTCGTCACGCCCTTTGCCTCGCCGCGCCGCCTGGCCGCGCACGTAACCGCCGTGGCCGACAAGGCCCTTGACAAGGCCGTGCAGCAAAAGCTGATGCCCGTGACCGTGGGGCTGGACGCCAGCGGCAACGCCACGCCCGCGCTGCTCAAGAAGCTGCAGGCGCTGGGGGCCGATGTGTCCAACCCGGCTGCCGCCGTGGCCGCCTTGAAGCGCGCGCAGGACGGTAAGGCCGAAGCCTTGTTCTACGACAGCGTGGTGCCCGGTGCCACGCTGCAGGAGGGCTTGCAAAAAGCGCTGGATGAGGCAATTGCCAGGCTGCCCATCCCCAAAGTGATGAGCTACCAGCTGGAAACTGACTGCGAGCTGCCCGGCTGGACCAGCGTGAACTTTGTGCGCCCCGCGCATGGCTTGGTGGCGCTGCATGGCTCTTGCGTGGTGCCGGTGAAGGCGCTGGGCCTTACGGCTGGCAACAGCACGCAGGGCCACCGCTTTGAAGCCGCCTTGTCGCCCGTGGTGCTGGCGGACGCCGACCGCTACGCCGCCACGCTGCAACAAGACGGTGCGGTGATTGCATCGTTTGCCGAGCGCAAAGCCGAGATCGCCCGCCAGCTCGCTGCTGCCGCTGCCACGGTGGGCAACGGCGCCCGCCCCATTGAAGATGACGCCCTGCTGGATGAAGTAACGGCGCTGGTCGAGCGCCCCCATGTCGTCATCTGCCAGTTTGAAGAGCAGTTCCTCGACGTGCCGCAGGAGTGCCTGATCCTCACGATGAAGGCCAATCAGAAGTACTTTCCGCTGCTGGACGCCGCAGGCAAGCTGACCCACCAATTTCTGGTGGTGAGCAACATCCGCCCCGAAGACACGAGCTTTGTCACCGGCGGCAACGAGCGCGTGGTGCGCCCGCGCCTGGCCGATGCCAAGTTCTTCTTTGACCAGGACCGCAAGAAGACCCTGGCCTCGCGCGTCGAAGGCCTGGGCAAAGTGGTGTACCACAACAAGCTGGGCTCGCAGGGCGAGCGCGTGGAGCGCGTGCGCGCCATTGCGAGGGCGATTGCAACGCAGCTGGGCGATGCGCCACTGGTGCAGGATGCCGACCTGGCCGCGCAACTGGCCAAGGCCGACCTTGTGACCGATATGGTGGGCGAGTTCCCCGAGCTGCAGGGCATCATGGGCGGCTACTACGCCCTGAACGACGGGCTGGGCGAAACCGTGGCCCACGCCATCGAAGACCACTACAAGCCCCGCTGTGCCGGCGATGCGCTGCCGCGCAACATGGCGGGCGTGGTGGTGGCGCTGGCCGACAAGCTCGAAACCCTGGTTGGCATGTTCGGAATCGGCAACCTGCCTACCGTCGACCGCGACCCGTTTGCGCTGCGCCGCCATGCATTGGGCGTGATCCGCATGCTGGTCGAAAAAAACCTGCCGCTGGAGTTGAGCGCTCTCTTGGCCGCTGCCTTGCCTGCCTTTGATGACAAGATCACCGATGCAACGGCTGGGCTGGCCGATTTCATCTACGACCGCCTGGCCGGCAGCCTGCGTGAGCAGGGCTACAGCGCCCAGGAAGTCGATGCCGTGCTGGCCCTGCGCCCCCAGCGCCTGGCCCTGATCGAAAAGCAACTCGCCGCAGTGCGCGCCTTCGCCTCGCTGCCCGAGGCGCCCGCGCTGGCCGCCGCCAACAAGCGCGTGGGCAACATCCTGAAAAAGGCCGAGCTTGAAGGCCCGGTGGATGCCCACGTCAACCCCGCTTTGTTGCAGGAGCAGGCCGAGAAAGACCTGCTCGCGGCCCTTGAGCGCTGCGTGCCCGAGGCCGACGCGCAGTATGGCGCGGGCGACTACACCGCCAGCCTGCAGACCCTGGCCGCGCTGCGCGCGCCGGTGGACGCCTTCTTTGACCACGTGATGGTCAACGCCGAGCAGCTCGATCTGCGCCTGAACCGCCAGGGCCTGCTCAAAAGCCTGCACAAGGCCATGAACCGTGTGGCCGACCTGTCACGTCTGGCCGCCTGAACATGGCTCATCCCCCTGAGCGGCTGCGACGCTTCTGCCTTGCCTCACATCGCTGTGCGGTGTGGGCGGGGGGCGCCACCCGCGTGGCGCAACGCGGTGGAGCGTTTGGCGACGCCTTCTGCTAGGCTGGCTGCTCTCACTAGGCAAACCGATCCCATGAAACTCGTCATCCTCGACCGCGACGGCACGCTCAACCCGCTGGGTGATGAATTCATCACGTCCGCCGATGAGTGGTCTCCCATGCCGGGCGCGCTGGAAGCCATCGCGCGGCTCAACCACGCCGGCTGGCATGTGGTGGTGGCCACCAACCAGCCAGGCCTGGGGCGCGGCCTGTTTGACGTGGTGGCGCTCAACGCTATCCATGCCAAGCTGCACCGCCAGCTGGCGGCCATGGGCGGGCGCATCGATGCCATCTTTTACTGCCCGCATGCGGCCGACGAGGAATGCAGCTGTCGCAAGCCTGCGCCGGGCCTGATGGAGCAGATTTGCGAGCGCTACGGGGCCGAGCGTTCCGATGTGCAGGTGGTGGGCAGTTGTGCGGCCCATCTGCAGGCCGGCGCTGCGCTGGGCGCAACGCTGCACCTGGTGTGTACCGGCCGCTCGGCTCATGTGGACCCCGCTGCGGTGCAGTTGCCTGCCGGTATGCCGCTGGGCACGCAGCTGCACGCCAGCCTGGCTGATTTTGTCAGCCGTCTGCTGCCGGCTGTGCCGGTCGCCAGGCCCGCTGTGCAGGCGTAATGCCCTCAGGGCTTGGTTGCTATCTATTCAATAGCTTTTGGTGCTTGTGGAACAGGCGCTAGCGGCATAAAACAACCCAAAAAAATGGATTTCATCCGCTCGGTCATACACCTTATCTGGATGGGCATCACCGTGGTGCCCTATGCGCTGGCCATCATGCTGGGCACCGTGCTGGGCGTGCGGGGCGCGCCGCTGTACCGCATCGCGCGGGCGTGGCTGTCGTTGTGCATCAGCGGCGCGCGCGTGGTGCTGGGCATCCGCGCCAACGTGACTGGCATGGACAACCTGCCCCAGGGCGTCAACGAGGGTGCCATCCTGCTCGTCAAGCACCAGTCCACGTACGAGACCTTTTTGATGCCGGTGATCATGCCGCACCCCCTGGCCTATGTGTTCAAGAAGGAACTGCTGCGCGTGCCGTTCTTTGGCTGGGCCATTGGCCGGCTGGACATGATCCACATCGACCGCAACCAGCGCACGCAGGCTTTCAACAAGGTGGTGCAGCAGGGCAAGAACCTGTTGGCCAAGGGCGTCTGGATCATCATGTTCCCCGAGGGCACGCGCATCGATCGCGGGCACAAGGGCCACTACAAGACCGGCGGCACACGTCTGGCCATCGACACGGGCGCTCCGGTCATTCCCATCGCCGTGACGTCTGCCAAGGCCTGGCCGCGCAAGGCGTTCATCAAGCGTCCCGGTGTGGTCGATGTGTCCATCGGCAAGCCCATTCCCAGCGTTGGCCGCCAGCCCGATGAGCTCATGCACGAGGTCGAGGCCTGGATCGAAGCCGAGATGCGGCGTCTGGACCCCGATGCCTACCCCCCGGCTGCCACAGCGCCATCCCCGCGCGCTGCGGATGGCGGCTGAACACCCAACGGAGAGGCCGGCGTGATGCAGCGACTGGTGCAGTTGGCGCTGGACCTGTTCGAGCCGCCTGGCCCCACGCCACGGGGGGTGGTTTCTGCTCCGAATAAGCCTGTTACGCACGGCGATAAAGCCTCACAAGCTCCTGAAAATATAGCAAGCCGCCCGCCCGCTCCCGCGGTGCCTGCCGCGCCGCTGCCCTCGCTGCTGTCACCCGCCGAGTTTCGCCACCCCCGCGCCAACCGCGAGGTGTTGCTGGGCGATGCCGTGGTGGCCTACGCCCTGCAGCGCTCGCGTCGGCGCACCATTGGATTCACGGTGGGAGCCGACGGCCTGTCGGTGCGCGCGCCGACCTGGGTCACGCTGGGCGCGGTGGATGCCGCGCTGCGCGGCAAAGCCGACTGGATTCTTCGCAAGCTGTCCGAAACCCGCGAGCGCCACCACCGGCTGCAGGGCGACCGCTTGGTCTGGGCCGATGGTGCCGAACTTCCCTACCTGGGGCAGCCGCTGCGCCTGGTGCTGGACCCCAGCCACCGCTTTGCCGGCAAGGGCGGGGCGCTGGTCGAGCTGGATGCGCCTGCCCGCGCCACGGCCACCGCAGCCGATGACGCCTTGGGGCATGCGCTCGCCGAACAGCAACCGCGCCGCGCGCTGCACATCGGCCTGCCACACAGCGCCAATGCGGCGCAGATCCGCGATGCGGTGCAGGCCTGGCTCATGCACGACGCGCGCCGCCACTTCACACAGCGGCTGGACCACTTCGCGCCACAGCTGGGCGTGCAGTGGGCCAGCCTGCGGCTGTCCAGTGCGCAAACACGCTGGGGCAGTGCGAAGTCGGATGGGTCTATTCGCCTGAACTGGCGGCTGCTGCACTACCGCCCGGCCATCATCGACTACGTGGTCGTGCACGAACTGGCCCACCTGCGCGTGATGGACCACAGCCCGCGCTTTTGGGACACCGTGGCTGCCGTGGTGCCCGACTATGCGGCCCTGCGCCAGCACCTTCGCAAAGAGCCCGTGCCGCCATGGGAGTAGGGCCACACTGCGCAGACGAAACCGCGCCCGGCTGCGCCTGCCACATCCGATGCGTGCGACCGTGCGCGCTGATTTGCTGACTGACAAGGAGACTGTTCGATGACTGCAACCGAGCCCAGCTTTTCCCCTGCCGAGGGCTATGCCGGCGACGTGACCCCCCAGCAGGCCTGGCAGTGGGTGCAGGCCGGCGAGGCCGTGCTGATCGACGTGCGCAGCGACGCCGAGCGCGAGTGGGTGGGCTCGGTGCCCGCCGCCGTGCCGGTGGCCTGGAAGCAGTGGCCCGGCATGGCGATGAACCCCGCGTTCGACGCGCAACTGCGCGCCGCCGTGCCACAGGGCGGCCGTGCAGTGCTGCTGTGCCGCAGTGGCGTGCGCTCCATTGCCGCGGCTCGCCGTGCCACCGAACTGGGCATCGAGGCCTTCAACATCCTGGAAGGCTTCGAGGGGGATGCCGATGCCAACGGCCAGCGCGGGCGGCGTGGCGGCTGGCGCTTTCACGGACTGCCCTGGCGGCAGAACTGAGTACACCGTCCCTGGGCGGAACGGGCCCACGCAAACGCCGCTTCAGATGCTATTGAAAATGCGGCAACTGATGCTGGCAAGCCAAGCCCTGAAGGGGTTGGCAGGCCTGGAAAAGCGATGCTACTTGGCCAGCGGCGGGATGCGCAGTTTCTGGCCGGGGTAAATCTTGTCGGGGTGGCTCAGCATGGGCTTGTTGGCTTCGAAGATCACCGGGTATTTGTTGGCGTCGCCGTAGAACTTCTTGGCAATGGCCGAGAGCGTGTCACCGCGCACCACGTCGTGGTATTGCGCCTCCGGCTCGGGGTTGGACACATCCATCAGGTTCTCGACACTGGTCACGCTGGCCACATTGCCGCAGCACAGCGTGATCTTCTCCTTGGCGGCCTGTGTGGGGGCCGTGCCCTTGACGCTGACCTTGCCCTGCGTGCCGTCAAAAGTCACCTGCACGTTGCTGGCGCCCAGGTTCTGCGCGGTGATGTAGGCCTCAATCGCCTTGGCCGCATTGGCGTTAAGGTCTGCCTGCGAGGACGTTGCTGCCTGTGCATCCTTGCCGCCAAACAGTTTCTCGCCAGCTTCCTTGATGAACGTGAAAAGACCCATTGCATGACTCCTTGCGTGGATGAATGAAAGCGGAGCATAGACTGTAAGCCCAGGCGCGGGCCCGGTCGCCCCGGGCATGCGCTCCAGACGTTGCTCAAAAGTATCGCCCACGTCCCGCCCGCCTGCCCTGCCATGCACTGGCACAGAGCCAATAGCAGGCCCTAGGGAACCTCTGCATAACTCCCTGCGGTCTGCGCGGGCCCGGGCCCGGGCTCGGGCAGTCCACGGCGTTGCTTTTCTTGCCAATAGCTCGGCTATTGGCTGCAAAAAGCGCCTTGTGGCCTATCCCGATCCGCACCAGCGCATCCTCGCGAGGGTTATGCTTCCCTAAATCAACGCAAGGCCCGAGTCCACGCGGTGTGCGGCAAGATGACAAGCGGTCAACTGCCGTTTTTAGGTTTACTTCTTCAAGCACTCGCTCATGAAGGCCTTGCGATCATCGCCCTTGAGTGTCTTAGCCTTTTCGTCGGCGTTGCAGGCCTTCATCTTGTCCTGTTGCGTGAGGGGCTTGTCCTTGAGGCATTCGCTCATGAAGGCCTTGCGCTCATCGCCCTTTTTGTCGCCCGCCTCCATGTTGCAGATGGACATTTTCGACTGCTGCTTGGTCAGGCCAGACTTTTCGTCTGCCGCATGGGCCACAGCGCCGAGCGACAGGGCCAAGCCAACGGTCAACAGGGAAACAAGCTTGCTCATGGAACCTCCTGGAGTCAATAAGTGATGGAAAGACGCTCCGGCATTGCACCATAGAACCTCGCACGCGACAACGCTGTCTTGCCAACCCTTGCTGCCGCCCGCAAGTAGCGCCTGGCGGTGCCCCCGTAAAATTGGCCGATGCTTACTGTCAAAGTTGAATTGCTCGCTGCGCTGGCAGCCGAGTTGGAAGTCCTGTCCGAAGGCGCTGGCGCCAAGGCGGCATTTGAATCTCCCAAGGTGGCTGCCCACGGCGACTTTGCCTGCACTGCGGCCATGCAGTTGGCCAAGCCGCTCAAGCTCAATCCCCGCGCGCTTGGCGAACAGCTCAAGGCTGCGCTGGAGGCCACGCCGGCCTTTCAGCGCTGGGTGGATGCGATCGAGATCGCAGGCCCCGGTTTCCTGAACATCCGCCTCAAGCCCGCCGCCAAGCAGCAGGTGGTGCGCGAGGTGCTCGCCGCCGGTGCGCAGTATGGCTTTCGGCCCGGCAATGGGCGGCAGGTGCTGGTCGAGTTCGTGTCGGCCAACCCCACCGGCCCGCTGCATGTGGGCCACGGTCGCCAGGCGGCCCTGGGCGATGCCATCTGCAACCTGTTTGCCACCCAGGGCTGGAAGGTGCACCGCGAGTTCTATTACAACGACGCGGGCGTTCAGATCGACACGCTGACCAAGAGCACCCAGCTTCGCGCCCAGGGCTTCAAGCCCGGCGACGCGTGCTGGCCCACCGACACCGACAACCCGCTGGCCAAGAACTTCTACAACGGCGACTACATCGCCGACATTGCCGATGCTTTCAAGGCCAAGGCCACCGTCAAGGCCGATGACCGCGAGTTCACCGCCAACGGCGATGTGAATGACTACGACAACATCCGCAGCTTTGCCGTGGCCTACCTGCGCAACGAGCAGGACAAGGACCTGCAGGCGTTCAACCTGAAATTCGACGAGTACTACCTGGAATCGAGCCTGTACACCAGCGGCCGCGTCGAGGCCGCGGTGAACCGGCTGGTGGCCAACGGCAAGACGTATGAGCAGGACGGCGCGCTGTGGCTCAAGAGCACCGACTACGGCGACGACAAAGACCGCGTCATGCGCAAGCAGGACGGCACGTTCACCTACTTCGTGCCCGATGTGGCCTACCACATTGCCAAGTGGGAGCGCGGCTTTGCCAAGGTCGTCAACATCCAGGGCACCGACCACCACGGCACCATCGCCCGCGTGCGCGCTGGCCTGCAGGCGGCCGATGTGGGCATCCCCCAGGGCTACCCCGACTACGTGCTGCACACCATGGTGCGCGTGGTCAAGGGCGGCCAAGAGGTCAAGATCAGCAAGCGTGCGGGCAGCTACGTGACGCTGCGCGACCTGATCGAGTGGACCAGCAAGGATGCGGTGCGTTTCTTCCTGCTCTCGCGCAAGCCCGACACCGAGTACACCTTCGACGTGGACCTGGCCGTGGCCCAAAACAACGACAACCCGGTGTACTACGTGCAATACGCCCATGCGCGCATCCAGTCGGTGCTGCGGGCGTGGCAGGACGCGGGCGGCGGCGATGTGGCCTCGCTCAGGGATGTGGACCTCTCGGCCCTGCAAGGGCGGGAGGCCCAGGCGCTGATGCTGCAACTGGCCAAATACCCCGAGATGCTCACCGCAGCCACCGACGGCGAAGCGCCACACGATGTGACCTTTTACCTGCGCGACCTGGCTGCCAGCTACCACAGCTACTACGATGCGGAACGCATCCTGGTCGATGATGAGGCCGTCAAGCAAGCCCGCCTGGCGCTGGTCGCTGCCACGGCCCAGGTATTGCACAATGGCTTGGCCGTGCTGGGCGTGTCGGCCCCGGTCAGAATGTAAGCAATCACGATCACCATGAAAAAGCAACAGACGGGCGGGACGATCATCGGCTTCATTGTCGGGGTCATCGCGGGCCTGGGCGCCGCGCTGGCCGTGGCCGTGTACGTGACCAAGGTCCCGGTGCCGTTTCTCAACAAGAGCAGCGCCCGGACGGTGGACATGGACGCCGCCGAGACCACGAAGAACAAGGACTGGGATCCGAACGCGCCCCTGTACGGCAAAAACCCCGCCCGCCCGCCTGCGGCGGCTGCCTCGGCCCCGGCCGTTGCAGCGGCCCCTGCGCCCGAGGTGAGCGCGGCTGCCTCGGCCGCCAAACCGGCAGCCACCAAGCCCGAAGCCGCCAAGGCCGAGTCCAAGCCCGGTGCCGACCCGCTGGGCGACCTGGCAGTTGCCAAGGCTGCCGCCGCTGGCAATCTCGACCCTTTTGACTATTTTGTGCAGGTGGGCGCCTTTCGCACGCAGGCCGACGCCGACGCCCAACGCGCCAAGCTGGCCATGCTGGGCTGGGAGGCGCGTGTGAGCGAGCGCGAGCAAAACGGCAGGCCGGTTTTTCGGGTTCGTATCGGTCCGTTTACCAAGCGCCCCGACGCCGAGCAACTCAAGGAAAAGCTCGAGGGGGCCGGGGTCGAGTCGGCCCTGGTGCGCGTGCAGCGCTGACGCGGGCTGCTGTCCATCCGGTCGGTGCACGCAACGCCGGCTGAACTTTTCCCCGGGGAGCTGTCTCCCACACCGCAGATCACAACAGGAGAGTCTTTGCCATGAAACGCCGTGAGTTTTCTTTGTCTGCCGCCACCGCGGTGGGTGCTTGCGCCCTGACCCTGCCCATGGCCACCACGGCGCTGGCCCAGCCCCGACAGTTCAAAGAGGGCAAGGACTACCGGCGCCTGGACAAGCCCGTACCCCCCGATGCGCCAGCGGGCAAGGTCGATGTGCTTGAGTTCTTCTGGTACAGCTGCCCCCATTGCAATTCGTTTGAGCCCACGCTGGAAGCCTGGGCCAAGGCGGCACCCAAGGACCTGAGCATCCGGCGCGTGCCTGTGGCTTTCAACGCCAGCTTTGTGCCCCAGCAAAAGCTGTTTTATGCGCTGCAAGGTATGGGCAAGCTCGACGAACTGCATACCAAGGTGTTCCAGGCCATCCATGTCGAGAAACTGAAGCTGGCCAAGGACGAAGAAATCTTTGCCTGGGTGGCCAAGCAGGGCGCGGATGCAGCCAAGTTCAAGGAGGCCTACAACTCCTTTGCGGTGTCCAGCCAAATCCGCCGCGCATCGCAGTTGCAAGATGCCTATGGCGTTGAAGGCGTCCCGTCGATGGGCGTGGCTGGCAAGTTCTACACCGACGGCACCATGGCCGGCAGCATGCAGAACGTCCTGCAGGTGGTCGAGCACCTGGTGGCCGCGTCCCGCAAGGCGTAACGGCCACCCGCGTTCGATGGCCTGCTGCAAGCCGATTGCAGCGGCCTGACGACAGCCCGCGCAAGCGGGCTTTTTTCATGACCGCGGTGCAGGGGTGGCTACAATGACCTGCAAGATTCGTGCCCTATGAACCACCGCCTCCCAACGATCCTCCTGCTGACAGCCATGGCCAGCTTCCACGGCGTCGGCCACGCTGAAAAGGCGGACCGCGCCAGGCCCATGAACATCGAGGCCGACGCCCTGCGCCACGATGAGCTCAAGCAAACCAGCGTGTTCACCGGGCGGGTGGTCATGACCAAAGGCTCCATCGTGCTGCGGGGCGCACGCCTGGATGTGCGCCAGGATGCCGAGGGCTACCAGCACGGCGTCGTCACGGCCGAGCCTGGCAAGCGGGCGTTCTTCCGCCAAAAACGCGACACGGCTCCCGGTGCCCCCGACGAGTTCATTGAAGGCGAGAGCGAAACCATCGAATACGACGGCAAGGCCGACAACGTGCGTTTCATCACGCGGGCCGAACTGCGCCGCTATCGCGGGTCGGTGCTCAGCGACGAAATCACGGGTGCCGTCATCGTCTACAACAACCTGACCGACGTGTTCACGGTGGATGGCCAGCGCACTGCGCCTGGGGGGCAGGGCGCAGGCAACAGTGCGGCACCCGGCAGCCGCGTGCGTGCCGTGCTGGCCCCCAAGGACCCGCCGCCCGCCAGTGGCGCCAGCGCCCCCGAGGCGCCGCCCGCGTCGGCCCCGGCCTTGCGGCCCAGCAGCAACCTCAGTGGCGGCCCCAAGTGAGCGGGCAGCCCATCGATACTGGCCCGGCAGATTCCACCGGCAGCCAGTTGCAGGTCAGCCACCTGGCCAAGTCGTACGGCAGCCGCAAGGTGGTCAAGGATGTGTCGCTGGTGGTGCAAAAAGGCGAGGTCGTGGGCCTGCTGGGCCCCAACGGCGCGGGCAAGACCACCTCGTTTTACATGATCGTGGGGCTGGTGCGCAGTGACGCGGGCGACATCCGCATCGACGGGCAGTCGGTCGCACACATGCCCATCCACCGGCGTTCGCGTCTGGGGCTGTCGTACCTGCCGCAAGAAGCCTCCATCTTTCGCAAGCTGTCGGTCGAGGACAACGTGCGTGCCGTGCTGGAGCTGCAGCGCGGCGACGACGGCAAGCCGCTGCCGCGCAGCACCATCGAAGAGCGCCTGACGGCCTTGCTGCAGGAACTGCGCGTGGACCACCTGCGCGCCTCGCCCGCCATGTCGCTGTCGGGCGGCGAGCGCCGCCGGGTGGAGATCGCCCGGGCGCTGGCGACGCAGCCGCGCTTCATCCTGCTCGATGAGCCGTTCGCAGGGATCGACCCCATCGCCGTGATCGAGATCCAGCGCATCATCGGATTCCTCAAGGCGCGCGGCATTGGCGTGCTGATCACCGACCACAACGTGCGTGAGACCCTGGGCATCTGCGACCACGCCTTCATCATCAGCGATGGCCGTGTGCTGGCCCAGGGTACGCCCTCCGAGATCGTTGACAACGCCGAGGTGCGCCGCGTGTACCTGGGCGAGCATTTCCGCATGTGACGCCATGGTCCGGATGCCCCCTCCTATGGCGTTGTTGCCGCCGCTGCCCCGCAGTCCTCAAGCGGGGCGGGCAGGCCGCGTGAAGGCGGGCGCCGTATGAACCCGGGCCTGTCGCTGCGCGTCTCGCAGCACCTGGCGCTCACGCCGCAGTTGCAGCAGTCGATCCGGCTGCTGCAACTGTCCACGCTGGAGTTGTCGCAGGAGGTCGAGCAAATGCTCGACGAAAACCCGTTCCTGGAACGCACGGCCGAAGAGGCACCGCGTGAGGAGTTTGGTCTGGACGCGGCCGACACGCCGCCGCAGGCCGACGACTACGGTGCCGATGAAGCTATGTTTTCAGGAGCATCCAGCGCAGCAGCAGAAAGCGCGGAAGCCCAAAATAATGCAGACGGCCCGTCTGGCACCGGCGATGAACCCGACTGGAGCGGCGACGGCACGGTGGACATGGCGCCCAACGATGCCGAGTGGGGGGGCGATGCGCCCCCGCGCACGCGCAACGACAGCGAAGGCGACGAGACCGACGCCACAGAGCTCGCCCGGTCGCACGAATCGCTCACCGCCTTCCTGCACCGGCAGGCCCTGGCGCTGCGCCTGTCCGAGCTGGACTGTGCCGCGCTGCGCTTCCTGATCGAATCGCTGAACGACGATGGCTACCTGGAGGAGTCGCTTCAAGAGCTTGCCACCACCCTGGCCGGCCCGGACGACCTGGAGCAGATCGAGGAGCTGGTGCACCGCTTCACGGTCGCCCATCGCCTGCTTCAGAGCCTGGAGCCCGTGGGCGTGGGCGCGCGCGATCTGGCCGAGTGCCTGACCCTGCAGCTACGGGCCATGGTCGCCGACGAAGATTGCGCCGCCGAGGCTGCCACCGTGCAAACCGCCCTGCGCATCTGCCAGCAGCCGCTGGAGATGCTGGCCAAGAGGGACGTGCGGCGGCTGACGCCGCTGTGCAGCGAAGGGGGAGCCAGCGGCGAGGAACGCACCCGCGCGGCCATGGCGCTCATTGCCCGGCTGGAGCCACGCCCCGGACGCCGCTTTGCCGACGTGGAGCGCAACATCATTGTCCCCGACGTGATCGTTCGCAAGGCGGGCCGCTCCAACGGGCGCGAGGGCGCGCAAAACCTCATCGTCCAGCTCAACCCCGATGTGATGCCCCGCCTTCGGGTGCACGACATCTATGCGGGCGCCTTGCGCGGCCACAAAGGCGGCGAGGGCCACCAGGGCATGCAGCAGCGATTGCAGGAGGCGCGCTGGTTCATCAAGAACATCCAGCAGCGCTTCGACACGATCCTGCGCGTCTCCCGCGCGATTGTCGATAGGCAAAAGAGCTTTTTCACCCATGGCGAACTCGCCATGCGCCCACTGGTGCTGCGCGACATTGCTGACGAACTGGGCCTGCATGAATCCACCATCAGCCGGGTGACCACGGCCAAGTACATGGCCACACCCATCGGCACCTACGAGCTCAAGTACTTCTTTGGCTCGGGGCTGGGCACCGAGACGGGCGGCAACGCATCGAGCACCGCCGTGCGCGCGCTCATCAAGCAGTTTGTTGCGGCCGAGAGCCCTCGCAAACCGCTGTCCGACAGCCAGATCGCCGACATGCTCAAGGAGCAGGGCATCGAGTGCGCGCGCCGCACGGTCGCCAAGTACCGTGAGGCGCTCAAGATCGCGCCGGCCAACCTGCGCAAGGCGCTGTAGGGCCAGGCCCTGGCGGAGCCTCCTTCGCTGCGCGGGCAGCCGCGCTGACGTGGGCGAAAGCCCCGGCACATGGCGGTTTTGCGCAGGGCTGTCAGCGGCGCAGCGGCCGCGCAAACCGTAAAGCTGATGCAAGGCTGACGCCTGTAACAAATTCCAGGGTTTTTACGGGGTCTATGAATATTTTTCACCTCTACCATGAAGCCGGGCGGAAGTTTTGTCGCTAAATGTAACTTTCAGCCTTCGTATGAACTTGGCTCTCAACTGAAAGGAAACCAAAATGTCAATCTCCAGTCGTCGCATTTTTGTGGCAGCAGCCATGTTTGGTCTCTTGTCTGCCAATGCCTGGGCCCAGGAATTCGGGACCCGTGACGAAGCCAAGGCCATGGTGGATGCTGCTGTTGAGCATGTGAAGAAGGTCGGCTCGGACCAGGCCTTCAAGGACTTCACCAACAAGGAAAACAAGGCTTGGCAAAAGAAGGATCTGTACGTCTTTGCCTATACCTCCGAGGGCGTGAACGTGGCCCATGGCGCCAACGACAAGCTCGTTGGTAAAAACCTGATCGAACTGAAGGATCCCAATGGCAAGCCGTTGATTCAGGAGCTGCGCGACACGGCCAAAAAGGGTGGCGGCTGGGTGGAGTACGACTGGCCCCACCCTCAGACCAAAAAGATTGAAAGCAAGGTTTCCTACACCCGAATGATGACCAACTTTGATGGGTTTGTCGGCGTGGGTGTGTATCGCTGATCTGGGCGTGGCCGACCTCGGCACGACCACAAGCAAATCGCCAGCGCTGGTTGGCGGGCTGGGCATTGGCCAGCCCGCCTGCCAGTGCTAGGGCTTTCCAACACGACCGTTGCGCTGCTAACATCGTGCCAGGGGCCTGGTGATTTTCAACAACGGTAGGAGCAGCAAATGTTTCACTGGATTCGAAATACGGCCGTGGCCACCAAGATGGCCTTGGCCCCGGCATTTGCGATCATCTGTCTGGTGCTCGTAGGGTTGACAGGCATCATCGCCAACCAGCGGCTCAGCGCCGCGCTGGTGACACTGGGCGAAGAACGTGTGCCCAGCATCGTGGCGGACGCGGCCTTGTCCGAACAGGTCACAGCCATCCACGCGCTGGTCAACCAGAGCCTGGCCTGGGAGGGCGCGGGCTACAAGGAAGACAAGATCAAGGCGCTCGACAAAAGCATCGCAGCCAAGCTGGATGCTTACAAGAGTGCTCTGCAAAAGAACCTTGATAACCCGCTGATGTCCGAGGCCGAACGCAGCCGCTTGATCGCGGTCAAAACCGAATTTGACAAATATGCCAACAATGCCAAGCAGGCGCTGGACATCAAGACAGGCATGCTTGGTAACGCTGCATCGTTCATGACCACCATGGACGGGCACTACAACAAGCTCAAGGCCGATCTCGAGGCCCTGGTCAAGCTGCAGACGGAGGAATCCGCCAAGGCCGTGGTGGCCGGGCGTGCGCAGGCCGCACGCAACAACACCCTCATCCTGACGGGCTTTGGCATTGCGCTGGCGGCCACTGTGCTGCTGTCCTGGCTCATGTACAAGATGATCGTTCCGCCGCTGATGCTTGCCTCGCGCGTGGCCGCGGCCGTTGCCCAGGGCGACCTGAGCCAGCGCCCCGCGCCCGAGTCAACCGATGCCACCGGGCAGGTCATCGAGGCGCTGGGCACGGTTACCAGCAACCTGTCTCGTGTGGTGGTGGACATCCGCTCCACGGCTGATCTGATCAACACAGCCGCGGGGGAGATCTCCTCGGGCAATGCCGATCTGTCGCATCGAACGGAAACCCAGGCGGCCAATCTGGAGGAAACCGCGGCCTCCATGCAGGAGTTGAGCACCGCGGTCAAGAGCAATGCCGAAACGGCACGCGAAGCCAACCGCATGGCCAGTTCGGCCAGCGCGGCGGCCGCAGCCGGTGGCACGGTGGTGGGGCAGGTCGTGGACACCATGGAGGAAATCACCGCGTCTTCCCGCAAGATTTCCGACATCATCGGCGTGATCGACGGCATCGCCTTCCAGACCAACATTCTTGCGCTCAATGCCGCCGTGGAAGCCGCGCGCGCGGGTGAGCAGGGCCGGGGCTTTGCCGTGGTGGCCAGCGAAGTTCGCGGCCTGGCGGGCCGTTCGGCCGAGGCGGCCAAGGAGATCAAGAACCTCATCAATGCCAGTGTGACCAAGGTCGATGCAGGCAGCCGGCTGGTCGGCCAGGCGGGCACTTCCATGCAGGAGATCGTGTCCCAGGTCAAACGCGTGGCCAGCCTCATTGAAGAAATCAGCGCCACCGCCACCGAGCAGACCCGCGGGATCGACCAGATCAACCAGGCCATCGCCGAGCTCGACAGCGTCACCCAGCAAAACGCCGCACTGGTGGAAGAGGCTGCTGCTGCGGCCGACAGCCTGAACCGCGAGGCAAGCCGTATGGTGCAGGTGGTCAGTGTGTTCAAACTGCAAGCCGGCGATGAAGCCGCGGATCCGGCATCGGCGCGTTACTCGGCATCGGGTGTCGCACACCATGCGGCCCCGCCCAACCTGCGTTTGACGGGGCAGGGCTAGGTCAAGCGCGCGGACACGCGCCTTAGCCTGGCGTGGTCCAGCGTCGGTCCACCGGCCTTTTGCACAGGCCAGGGGGCTGGCGCCTTGGCGCTGCCGGGCATGCGTACGTCATTTTGACTTGGCCCGGGCATGGCGGGAGCCCTCCATGCCCCGCAGGGCTTATCCTCACGCCCTGCTATGAATCAACTCCAACTATTTCTGCCGTGCGCCGCGGGCGTCGAAAGCTTTCTGGCTGACGAGGTGCACAGCATCACGGGCCTGACCGGGCAAGACCTGCTGGTGGGCCGTGGTGGCGTGCTGCTGCGCGCTTCGTGGCGGCATGCGCTGCTCTTGAACCTGCACAGCCGCCTGGCCCAGCGCGTGCTGGTGCAACTGGCGCACCGCCCCTACCGTTCTGAAAATGACCTCTACGCCATGGCCAGCGACGTGGCCTGGGAGATCTGGTTCACCACGCGCCAGACCTTCAAGGTCGAAGTGACGGCCCAGCACAGCCCGCTGCAAAGCCTGAATTTTGCCGCCCTGAAAGTCAAAGACGCCGTGGCCGACCGCTTTCGCGCCAAGAGTGGCGTGCGCCCGGATGTGAACACCCACTGGCCCGATGTGCGCATCCACCTGCACCTGACCACCGACGAGGCCACGCTCTACATCGACACCAGCGGCGAGCCGCTGTTCAAGCGCGGCTGGCGCGAAGACAAGGGCGATGCGCCCCTGAAGGAAACCCTGGCCGCCGCCATGATCGCCGCCAGCGGCTGGGACCCGCATGGCGACCACCCCCAGCCCCTGTATGACCCCTGCTGTGGCAGCGGCACCATCGTCATCGAGGCCGCCCAGATCGCCTGCCGCATCCCGGCGGGCATGCTGCGCCACTTTGCGTTTGAAAAGCTGCTGCCGTTTCAGGCCCATGTCTGGGGTGCTATCAAAAACGAAGCTGAAAGTGCAATACAGACGTGCGCGACCCCTATTTTTGGTAGTGATGTTGCCTTCCGCATGGTCGATTTTGCTCAGCGCAACGCCGAGCGCGCAGGCGTGGCCGCTGCCGTGCAGCTGCGCGGTGGCGACGCCCTGCAGCGCATGCCGCCCTGCGACCAGCCCGGCGTGATGCTGCTCAACCCGCCCTACGGCGAGCGCATTGCCGCAGCCGGAAGCGCAGGCCGCAACGCCAGCGAGCGCGCCGCCGACCGCGCCCAGGGCATGGCCGTGGGCCGCGAAGCAGCGCAGACTGACGATGGCGGCGAGTTTTTCAGCCATCTGGCCTCGCACTGGAAGAAAAACTACACCGGCTGGACGGCCTGGATGCTCACGCCCGACCTCAAGCTGCCCGGCAAAATGCGGCTGAAGGAATCGCGCCGCGTCCCCATGTGGAACGGCCCCATCGAGTGCCGCATGTTCCGCTTCGACCTCATCAAGGGTGCCGTGCGCGACCGCGCCGCCAAGGCGGACCCGGCCGGCACGCCACCCGCCACTCCCGCGCCATGAAGGCGCTGCTGCGCCTGCCCGTCGCAGCCCCGGCGGGCGAGCCTGCGCGGCCGGTGGTGGTGGACACCAACGTCGCGCTCGACCTGCTCATCTTCAGCGACCCGCGCACCGCCCCGCTGCGCACGCTGCTGGCCCAAGGCCGCCTGGACTGGATCGCCACCCAGCTCATGCGCGACGAGCTCGAACGCGTGCTGGCCTACCCGCACATCGTGGCGCGCATGGGCTACTACCGCGTGAGCGCGCCGCAAGTGCTCGCTGCGTTTGACGCGCAGGTCCGCCTGGTGGACATCGCGCCCAAGGTGACTTACGTGTGCAAAGACGCCGACGACCAGAAGTTCATCGACCTGGCCGCCGCGCGCCGGGCGATTTTGGTGAGCAAAGACAAGGCCGTGATCTGCATGCGCAAGCGGTTGGCGAACCTGGGGGCGGATGTGGCGACGGAGCTGGTGCTGGAGATGGCCGAGGCGTGCGCATAAAATATGCGCATAAATGCTGCGGAGATTTTCCACCATGCATCGTTTTGACAACGCACCCAAGAAGTCCACCAACCTGTCGCTCAACAGCAAGGTGCTGGAAGCCGCGCGCGACATGGGCATGAACATTTCCCAGACCGTGGACGAGTTGCTCGCTGCCGAAGTGCAGCGCCGTTACTGGGAGCGCTGGAACACCACCAACCAGGAGGCCATCGCGGCCTACAACGCGCGGATGGAAAGCGAGGGCCTGCCGTTGGCCCAGTACCGCAGTTTCTGAGCCATGGCGCGTTTCGACGTTTATCCCCACCCCGACGCCAGCCAGCGTGCCACCACGCCCTTTCTGCTGGACGTGCAAAACGAGTACATCAGCGGACTGCACACGCGCGTAGTGCTTCCACTGCGCCATGCGGAGCGTGTGGCGGTACCACTGCGGGATCTCAACCCGGCGCTGGAGGTAGATGGCGTTGCAGTCATCCTCGATGCGGCCGCCATCGGTGCCGTGCCGCTGTCTCTTCTCAAAAGCCCGGTGGCCAATCTGCGGGCCCAGGCCGACCTGGTGACCAACGCGCTGGATGCGTTGTTTGGCGCGTACTGACCTTACGTCAGCAATGGTTGTGTGCGAGGCTGGCTGCTTGTCGGTCAACCCAAAGCGCTGGTGCTCCCGGCACCAGCGCTGGGCAACCCGGGCGTCAACGCCTTCTTCAAATACACCAGCTGAAAGCCCTGGATGTAGTTGTCGATGTGCCCGACTTCCTCATATCCCTGCTTGAGGTAGAACGCCCGGGCCTGCCATTCAAACGTGTTGAGCGTCACGCTGTGGGCGCCCAGGTCGCTGGCCTTCTGCTCTGCGGTGGCCACCAGCTTTCGGCCCACCCCCTGGTGCCGGGCGGCCGCGTCCACAAACAGCAGGTCTATATTCAGCCACTGCAAAAACACAAACCCACGCAGCCCGCCGACGAGTTCGCCCTGCGCGTCACGCGCGCTCACCCACACGGGCTGGGACTGGCCGTATTCACCTACAAAACCGTAGTTGAACTGCCGCATCCGGCGGCCGAGCACGCCGGAGTGGACTTCTTCTGGGGTGGGGGTGTAAATCTCAATGTTGCTCATCGCGAAAAACTCTTTCAGGCCAGCAAGTCATACGCCGCCCGCACCCGCTGCAAATCCCGCCCCACTGTGCGATTCGTGGGCAAATGCCGCATCCACCCCATCCGGCGAATGCTGGTGGCCAGCACCTCCTGCATCTGCGTGCTGCCCTGCGCCACCCATTGAGCCCAGCGCTCACGCCCCTCGGCCAGCGTGCCGCCCTCGCGCAGACAGATGGCCGTGGAGTGCGCGTAGCACAGCGCGTCGCGCACATGGCACACCGCCAGCGGCAGCACGGCGGCAGGGTCGTCTTCAAAGTCGATGCAGGCCATTTCGCCATCGGGGCGGCGCACCAGGTTGCGGGCAAAGGCCTGGCTCAGGCAGGTGCCCTGGCGGTGCACCTGGGCCAGCGTGTGCAGGCCCTGCTGCCACATCGCCAGCATTTCGCGGTGCTGGCCGGCGCGGGCGGCATCGTCGATCTCGTTGCCCAGCGAAGGCGTCACGTCCGCCGGGCGGCCCAGGTGGCGCATGGCAAAACCATCGGGCTGCGCGGCCAGCACCACCGGCACGCGGATGCCGCGCGCGGCCAGGTTCTCAAGGCGCCGCACTTCGGTGGCGATGGCGGCCCTGCCGCCGGGGTTGGGCACCGGGCGCAGCACCGGCAGCCGCATCAGGCCGGCGAGCAGCGCCATGGCACGGTAGCGGCCATTGCCGTGGGGCGCGCCCGCGCGTTTGGCCCAGTTTTCATCGCCCAGCAGGTGGTCCATCACGTTGCGTGGCTGGGTGGCCAGTTGCTGGCGCAAAAAGGCGGCGTAGACGCGGTTTGCTGGTGCATGGGCTGCGTGGTGGCCAGCGGGCAGTGGCTGGGCGTTCGGCGTACCGGGGGTCATGCAGCGGGACAGGGTGAATCGGGCCTGTTCACACTGTGTTCTTTTCGTGCCCTTGGGGCTGCGCCCGTTGCACAGGGTGGGGCACCGAGGACGCCAGTTCAGGCTCGCACGCTTGGAAGCTGTACGCGCTGGCACGCGGCCAGTGCTGGCGGAACACATTGTGCTGCGCATCCAGCGGGCCCAGCAGGGCGCCTGGTTGCATGCGCGTGATGAGGTTGGACAGCAGGCGAACCTCGGTGTCGCTGATCCGGCGAACGATGTGGTGCGCCGTGATTTCGCTGGGGTGCTGCAAGCCAGCGGCCTGCACCAGCTCTTGCAGGGCATGCAGCGTGCTGCGGTGAAACTGCGCGACGCGCGTGGCCTTGTCGGGCACCACCAGGGCTTGCTGGCGCAGCGGGTCCTGCGTGGTCACGCCGGTGGGGCAGCGGCCGGTGTGGCAGGTCTGCGCCTGGATGCAGCCCAGCGCCAGCATGAAGCCCCGCCCGGCGTTGCACCAGTCGGCCCCCAGCGCCATCATGCGGGCAATGTCGAATGCGCTGATGACCTTGCCCGCGCAGCCCAGGCGCACGCGGTCGCGCAGGTTCGCGCCCACCAGCGTGCTGTGCACCAGCAGCAGGCCTTCTTGCAGCGGGGCGCCTACATGGTCAATGAACTCCACCGGGGCCGCACCCGTGCCGCCTTCGGCACCGTCGACCACGATGAAGTCCGGAGTGATGCCCGTGACCTGCATGGCCTTGACGATCGCAAACCATTCCCACGGGTGGCCCAGGCAGAACTTGAAGCCCGTGGGCTTGCCGCCCGACAGGGTGCGCAGCCGGCCGATGAACTGCATCATCTCCACCGGTGTGCGAAAGGCGCTGTGGCTGGCGGGCGAGATGCAGGCTTCGCCCTCCGTCACGCCGCGCGCGGCGGCAATCTCGGCCGTGACCTTGGCACCCGGCAGCACCCCACCGTGGCCCGGCTTGGCGCCCTGGCTGAGCTTGAGTTCGATCATCTTGACCTGCGGGTCGGTGGCGTTGGCCACAAAGCGCTCTTCGCTGAACGTGCCATCACTGTTGCGGCAGCCAAAGTAGCCTGAGCCGATCTCCCAGATCAGGTCGCCTCCATGCTCGCGGTGGTAGCGCGAGATGGAGCCCTCGCCCGTGTCATGCGCAAAGCCACCGGCCTTGGCGCCCTTGTTCAGGGCCAGCACGGCGTTGGCCGACAGCGCGCCAAAGCTCATCGCCGAGATGTTGAATACGCTGGCGCAGTAGGGCTGGGTGCAGGGCTGTACCGAGGGCGATGGCGCATCGGGGCTGCCACCGATCCATACGCGAAAGTCGTGCGAGGGCAGACGGGTGGGCGCCATCGAATGGTTCACCCATTCGTAGCCCTGGGCACGCACATCCAGCTGCGTGCCAAACGGGCGGTTGTCAGGCTCGCCCTTGGCGCGCTGGTACACCAGCGAGCGCTGTGCCCGCGAAAACGGCGCAGCCTCGCCATCGCTCTCGATGAAGTACTGGCGCACTTCGGGCCGGATGTACTCCAGCATGAAGCGCAGATGCCCGATGACCGGATAGTTGCGCAGCACCGCGTGCCGCGTCTGCAGCAGGTCATGGATGCCCATGGCCACCAGAGCGCCCAGCACGCAGGCCAGCGCGGCCAGTGGCAGCGATGGCCCTTTAGCGAACAGGGCCCACAGCGCCAGCCCCAGGCCAGCCACGCAGAACGCAAACATGGTGTACCGAACCGGGTACAGGTTGTTGAGCTGATGGATCATGAAACGTCTGATTGGGTGCGGGGTGGAACGGCAGGGCTACACTGGCGGCCTGGTTGGGCACCGCAGCAGCAGCGGGCTGCAGGCCCCGCGCGGGCCGGGCCCGCTGGGGTGGTGCATCATAAAAGTAAACCCCTTCGCCCGCGCTACGGACTGGCCCCCAGGGCGCGCGGCGCTTGCCCCCGCCACGCCCCTTTCGCCAGCCCGCCACCGCAGCGGCCGCGCCCTGGCGCAATGACGGACACCTGACGATGAACTCGAACCACCCCATGAATGACACTGCCGCCGCCTGCGCCACACCCTCTGCCGATGCCGCCGCCAAGGCCTTGGCCCTGCCGCCTGGCCTGAGCCCGGACGAGCTCGAAGAGATCGACAACATCCTCGACGATCTGCGCTCGCGCGGCGAAGAGATTCCGCAATGGGAGTTCTGCGATGGCTTCATGACGGCCCTGATCTGCAGCCGCCGCCCCATCCCGGCGGCCGAATACCTGCCCATGCTGCTGGGCGATGGCGCCGAGCTGGACCCGCCCGAAGGCGCATCGCTGCCGCTATTGCCTGTATTTGCCAATGCCGCCCAGCAGGCGCGGTTCATGGCGCTGTGGGAGCGCCGCTGGACCGAGATCGTGGCCCAGCTTGATACCGACGTGGAGACGCTTCATGATGAGCGCACCTTCCAGCCCGACGCGATGGACATGCGCGGCGCGGTTGCCAGCCTGCCCGAGGAGCAGCGCGCCGAGCTTGGCGACGACCAGGAGATCCCGTCCTTCGGCCAGGTGTGGGCGCTGGGCTTCATGTTTGCGGTCGAAAACTGGCCCGAAGACTGGGCCGCCCCGCGCGACAAGGAAGCCGCCCAGTGGCTCGACGATGCGCTGGGCCGCATCGTCGCCCTGACCGAAGACGACACCGGCAAGCCCGAGGTCTGCATGTTCAGCGAAGACGGCCCGCCCAGCACCAGCCAGGCGCGCCTGGACGCTTTTGGCGAAGCCATCTGGGCCGTGTACGACCTGCGCCAGCTGTGGCAGAGCATGGGCCCGCGCGTGGCCACCGTGCGCAAGGCGCCCGAGCCCGGCCGCAACGACCCGTGCCACTGCGGCAGCGGCAAGAAGTACAAGAAGTGCCACGGGGCTTGACGCACCAATTGCTACTAATTTAGTAGCAATTAGTGCTTATGGGGCGAGCGTAGCAGCGGTCTATACCGTGGATCTGCGCCGCCGCAGCGCAAAGACTGTTGCGGCAATTACCCCTGGGCCAAAAACTTTTTCAAATTACCGGCTGCCGTGCTGCGCACCTTGCGCTTGAGCGATGGCGACCAGCCCAGCAGCAGCCCCGGCGCGCCCAGCGCCTGCCGTGCCCAGCGCCAGAAGTTGAAGCGGTCGCGGTGGGTGGCAATCAGCCCGTCGGGCGTGAAGGTGAAGCGGCCGTCGATGATGTTGTGCACCGTGCGCCCGGTGGCGCTGAACAGGTAGTGGGCCTCCCAATGGGCCTGGCCGCCTTGTGCGTCGGCCTCAATGCCGCTGAACGCGAGCTTCCAGTGCTCGCGCGCGCCGGGCTTTTGGGTGGCGGTGCACAGCATGCGCCACATGCCGGCCACCTGCTCGCGGCCCTTGAGGGAAAAGACCTCGTCGTCAAAGATCGCGTCGGGCGCGTAGCAGGCGGCCATGGTGGCGTGGTCCAGCTGTGCAAAGGCGGAGTAAAAACGTTGCAGGGTCTGGGCGTTGGGGTGCATGGGTTTTCTTCCTCAGGGGTGGCGATGCTACACCGGGCTTGGTGGGCGCAGACCTGCCCGCCCGGCCCCCACCCGTCGCATTCAGCGCATGAAAGCGCGCAGCGCGTGGGCCGTGGCCTTGGGCAGTTGCTCGGGGATGAAGTGCCCTGCGGGCACGGCTTCGCCGGTGACGCGGCCGCTGCACTGCGCCTGCCACAGCGCCAGCGGCTCGAACATGCGGTGCACCACGCCCAGCGCGCCCCAGATCACCAGCGTGTCGCAGGCGATCTTCACGCCGCGCTCGCGGCTTTCGCGGTCGTCCTCCAGGTCGATACCGGCGCTGGCGCGGTAGTCCTCGCAGGCGGTGTGGATGGCCCCGGGCGTGCAAAAGCAGCGCTCGTATTCCGCCAGCGCCTGGGGCTCGATGTAGCTCAGGCCCGCGCTGCCCCAGCCGCCCAGCTTGGCATGCAGGTAAGCGCGCGCGTTGCCGCCAATCATGGTTTCGGGCAGGGGCGCAGGCTGGATCAGGTGGAACCAGTGGTAGTAGGCGCGCGCAAATTCCATGTCGGTGCGGGCGTACATGTCCAGCGTGGGGGCAATGTCGATCAGGCACAGCTTGCGCACGCGCGCGGCGTGGTCCAGCGCCAGGCGGTGGGCCACGCGGCCGCCCCGGTCATGTCCGCACAGAAAGAAGGTGTCGTGACCCAGTGCAGTCATCACCTCGGCCATGTCCTGGGCCATGGCACGCTTGCTGTAGTTGGCGTGGTCGGGCAGGCCCGGCGCGTGGGATGAATCGCCGTAGCCGCGCAAGTCCGGCAGCACCAGGAAGAACTCGCGTGCCAGTTGCTGGGCCACGCGGTGCCACAGGGCATGCGTTTGCGGAAACCCGTGCAGCAGCAACAGCGGCGGGGCACCGGCCGCCCCGCCGGTGCGCACGAAGATCTCGGCGCCGGTTGTGGCAATGCGGTGGACGGAGAAGCCGTCAAACCAGGGGGCACCCGTCGTGATGGTTTCAGTCATGGCTGCAGTCAGGGGTGAAGGGCGCAGGGTTTGGCTGCGGGGCCCGCGCTGCTGGCCCAGGCGGTGAGCCAGCCGAGCAGGCGTTGCAGTGCATAGCGCACCGCGGCCGCGCGCACGGTGGCCCGGTCGCCCGCAAAGTGCTGCATCTCGGTGTGGGTCTGGCCGCTCACGCACCAGCCGAACCATACGGTGCCCACCGGCTTGGCGGCGGTGCCGCCCGTGGGCCCGGCCACACCGGTCACGGCCAGGCTGATGTGGGCCTGCGAATGCGCGATGGCGCCATCGGCCATGGCGTGCACCACCTCTTCGCTCACGGCCCCGTGCTGCTCGATGAGGCCGGCGGGCACGCCCAGCATCTCGGTTTTGGCAGCGTTGGAATAGCTCACAAAGCCGCGCTCGAACCATTGGCTGGAGCCGGCCGCGTCGGTGCAGGCCGCGGCGATCATGCCGCCGGTGCAGCTTTCGGCCGTGGTCAGGCGGTGCCCGTGCTGCATCAGGATGAGCGAGATCTGCGTTAAGTTGGCCTCAAGGGCATCAACATCGAGCGCTTGAAGCTCACTGTTGGATAGCGACGTAACGGTCATCAGAATCTCCACAAGGCTATGACGAGCAGGGTGCAAAAGGCTCCCACAAAATCATCAAAGAGGATACCCCAGCCGCCACGCCAGCCAAAACCTTTGAACAGGCCGTCGGCCCAGGCCACGGGGCCGGGCTTGGCAGCGTCAAAAAAGCGGAACAGCGCAAACGCGGCCAACTGCCCCCACAGGCCCATGGGCATGGCCACCCACAACACCAGCCAGAAGGCCACCACCTCATCCCAGACGATGCTGCCGGGGTCGGCCACGCGCATGTGCTGCGCGGTGGTGGTGCACGCCCACCAGCCTACCAGCGTGCTGCCTGCCAGCAGCAGGCCGATCTGGGCGGGCGACAACCAGAGCTGCAAGACGCCGAACGTCAGCCACGCCCAGAGCGTGCCCACCGTACCCGGGGCCACCGGCGAGAGCCCGGCACCAAAACCCAGCGCAATGAAGTGCGCGGGATGCGCCAGCAAAAAGCGCACGCCGGGGCGGGCGGACGGGGCGGCGTGAGAGAGATGGGATTCGGCCATGGCGCGATTGTCGCGGCTGGCGCGACAAACGCGAAAGCGGTGTGCGGCTTCGCCCGCAGCCACAGCTTTGGCTTTGCCAGTGTGCTGCCCGGCCTCGGCCCGACCACGCGCGATCAGACGATGGCGCTGGGAGTGGTGCCGCAGCGCCTTCCAACGCGCCGCCGTGGCGGCTGGCGCGTCGCTGACCATTGCGGTGATGGGTGCGTGCTAAGTCGTGCGCCGGATGGGGCTTGTACAAGCCATGCCGGGCCCGCGCCAGTCTGGCTGCTACAGCACCCCGGGCACCTCCCGCGCCAGAAAGTCATACACCGCGCGAATCCGCTGGTTGCTGCGAATCTCGCGGTGCACCGTCAGCCAGATGGGCAGTTCGGGCAGCGACAGCATGGGCAGCACCTGCACCACATCCGGGTCGGTGCGGGCCATGTAGGTGCCCACAAAGCCGATGCCCAGCCCGGCGCGCACTGCCGCCCAGTAGGCCATGAGGTCGTCGGTACGAAACGCAAAATGCCCGCGTTCGACCGGGTATCCCTCGGCGGCAAACCCCTGCTGGATATCCTCGTTGCGGTCGCCGCCAATCAGCTCATGCTGTAGCAACTCGGGTGGCTGGCGTGGTGTTCCCTTGCGACGCAGGTAGTCGCGGTGGGCGAACGCGCCCAGCGCCACAGTGCCAATGCGCTTTGCGATCAGGCTGACCTGATCGGGGCGCACCATGCGCAGGGC
>JBKCTS010000045.1:0-5197 GCA_046318695.1 Acidovorax sp. | reverse complement strand
GAGCAATCTCGCTTTTGACGAAGCCGTTGTTCGAGTGCAGGTTGAGCGGTACCTGGGTGTAGCCTTTTTGGTCCACCTTGCCGATCCGCCGTTTGGTCGCGTCGTGCTTGAGCAGCAGCTTCTTGGTGCGCGCGGCGTCGGGGCTGACGTGCGTGGAAGCTGTCTTGAGCGCGTTGATCTGGCAGCCCAGCAAATACAGCTCGCCATCGCGGATCAGGACGTAGCCGTCGGTCAGTTGGACTTTGCCCTCGCGCAGCGCCTTGACCTCCCAGCCGTGCAGCACCATTCCCGCCTCGTGGCGCTCCTCAAAAAAATAGTTGTAGGCTGCCTTTTTGTTGTCGGCAATGCGGGCGGTGGGGTCGGGCTTTTTTTGTGCCATGGGTCTGATCGAGGTTTGCACTTTGCGTGCCGTGAGCCGATGGAGTCTGTCTCACTGGAGAGCGCAGCGCATGCAGGAGCAAAACAGCGCCCCCCACGCCGCGGTTGGGTCACAGCGCGAGCGGCTGCCCTGGGTTGGCGACCGCACGCCTTGGGGGTTCTGTGCCCGGCCACCGGCCGACTGCCTGCGCAACACCTTCATCCAAAATGGGGCGTGTTCTGCCGGATGAAAGGGCCTCCCTAAAATGGGCGTTTTCGCAAATCAGCGATTGTAATTTCCTTGGCCTTCGGCCCCGCCGCTGGCGGTGCAGCAACGGGCCCTGTCTGCATGAAAACCGTCCATAAGTCCGTCCTGATCTGGTACAGCCCTGAAGAAATGTTTGCCCTGGTCACAGGGGTGGAACAGTACCCCCAGTTTTTGCCCTGGTGCGATCACTCGACAGTGCGCGAAGCCGCGCCGGATGGCATGACTGCCGAGGTGGGCATCGCTTTCAGCGGCATCCGCCAGACCTTTGTCACGCGCAACACGCACGAGGCGGGCCGCCGTGTGCAGATGCATCTCATCGAGGGCCCGTTTTCGCGGCTGGACGGTGATTGGCATTTCCACCCGGTCGGCGACGGAACGCAGCGCGCCTGCAAGGTGGAGTTGCGCCTTAACTACGGCTTTGACAGCGCGGCACTGGCCGTGTTGGTGGGCCCGGTGTTCGACCGCATTGCCAACAGCTTGGTGGATGCCTTCGTCAAGCGCGCAGAACATGTTTATGGCTGACAGCGCGTCCCCAGGCACTTTGAACGTGACCGTGGTGGCCTGTGTGGGCCCGCGTAAAACGCGTGAATGGGTGGTGCAGTTGCAGGCACCAGCCACCGTCCGCGATGCGCTACAGGCCTGTGGAAGCGAACTTGCTTTCAAGGCCCTGCCAGACAGTGACGAACCGACTGCCAGCAACTGGCCACCGTTGGGCATCTGGGGGCGGCATGCAACGGCAGACTCTGCCGTTGCCGATCTTGATCGGGTGGAGATCTACCGACCACTGCGGGTGGACCCCAAGGTTGCCCGCCGCCAGCGCTTTGCGCGCCAGGGGGCGCGCACGACGGGGCTTTTCGCAAGAAAGCGGCCCGGCGGAAAGCCGGGATACTGAGACAGCACGGCTGCCTCGCGTGGCGCTTGCGTCGCGCAGCGGGCGCAAGTCAACGCTTGCAGTCGGAGGCAATGATGCCGTCGATGCGCTTGACCTCTGCATTGCGCGTCGCTTCGTCCATAAAGCCCCGCTCGCCCTTCGCATTGGTGTACGACATGGGACGTCCGCTCTCATAGGTGGCCTTGGATTGGCGAGCGCGTGCGCAGTTTTCGGCACGTGCCTTCGCAAGTTTTTCCTGCTCGGCCTTGGCCTTGGCGGCTTCTGCCGCTTCGGCTTGGGCCTTTTTCTGCTCCAGCTCCTGGTCTTTGGGCGAACTGGCTGCCGCCTTTGGGGCTGCGGCTGCGCCGTCGCCTCCCGCAGGTGTCACAGCCGCCTTCACGGGGCGCCTGTCATCGGGCTGCTTGAGGATGCTCTTTTCCGGGATGTCTTGCGGAGGTGGGCGGTCGCTAAACACCTTGCGCCCATCCTTGTCAATCCATTGCCATTGGGCAGAAGCGCCCAGGGCCCACGCGCAGGCTACCGCCAGCAAGAGAAGCTTGTGCATTTTCATAGAAGCAAGTTTAGCGGCGTGCCCCGTGTGCCGCCAGTGGGCATCCCGCTATCCGTGAGCAATAGGCACGCTGGGCGGCCGATGGCCGGGCGCTGTCACAGGGAGCAGGGGCAGCAGCGCGGGCAGCGCAGCGTCGGCTTTGCGCCACAGCCGCACGGGTACAATCCGTTTTTTGGAGCTTTCTCATGCGCCTTCTCGGAAAAGCGCTCACCTTCGACGATGTGTTGCTGGTGCCAGCGTACTCCCAGGTCCTGCCCAAGGACACGTCCCTCGCGACGAAACTCTCCCGCAACATCCAGCTCAACCTGCCGCTCGTGTCCGCCGCCATGGACACCGTGACTGAAGCGCGCCTGGCCATTGCCATTGCCCAGGAGGGCGGCATCGGTATCGTCCATAAAAATCTTTCGGCCAAGGAGCAAGCCGCCCACGTGGCCAAGGTCAAGCGCTACGAATCCGGCGTGCTGCGCGACCCGGTGGTCATCACTCCCGAGCACACGGTGCTGCAGGTGCTGCAGCTCTCTGAACAGCTCGGTATTTCGGGCTTTCCGGTGTGCGACGGCGGCAGGGTGGTCGGCATTGTCACGGGGCGGGACATGCGCTTTGAAACCCGCTACGACGTCAAGGTCCACCAGATCATGACGCCCCGCGAAAAATTGATCACCGTCAACGAAAAGGACGGCACGACACCGGCCCAGGCCAAGGCGCTTCTGAACAAGCACAAGCTCGAGCGCATTCTGGTGGTGAATGACGCCTTCGAGCTCAAGGGCCTCATCACCGTCAAGGACATCACCAAGCAGACGAGCTTTCCGAATGCTGCCCGCGATGCCGCAGGCCGTCTGCGCGTGGGCGCCGCGGTGGGCGTGGGCGAGGGGACTGAAGAGCGCGTTGAAGCGCTGGTCAAGGCCGGGGTGGACGCAATCGTGGTGGACACGGCCCATGGCCACAGCAAGGGCGTGATCGACCGCGTGCGCTGGGTCAAGCAGAACTATCCGCAGATCGACGTGATCGGCGGCAATATTGCCACCGGCGCTGCAGCGCTGGCGCTGGTTGAGGCCGGTGCGGATGCCGTCAAGGTCGGCATTGGCCCCGGCTCCATTTGCACCACGCGCATCGTCGCTGGCGTGGGCGTGCCCCAGATCATGGCGATTGACAACGTGGCCACCGCCCTCAAGGGTACTGGCGTGCCCTTGATTGCCGACGGCGGCATTCGCTACAGCGGAGACATTGCCAAGGCCCTGGCGGCTGGCGCAGGCACGGTGATGATGGGAGGCATGTTCGCGGGCACCGAAGAGGCTCCCGGCGAAGTCATCCTGTTTCAGGGCCGCAGCTACAAGAGCTACCGCGGCATGGGATCGATTGGCGCCATGCAGCAGGGCAGTGCCGACCGCTACTTCCAGGAGTCGAGCACCGGCAACCCCAACGCCGACAAACTCGTGCCCGAAGGCATCGAAGGCCGCGTGCCATACAAGGGCTCGATGGTCTCCATCGTCTACCAGATGGCAGGCGGCGTGCGGGCGTCCATGGGCTACTGCGGCTGCGCCACCATCGAAGAGATGAACAACAAGGCCGAGTTCGTCGAGATCACCACAGCGGGCATCCGCGAGAGCCACGTGCACGACGTGCAGATCACCAAGGAAGCGCCCAACTACCGCGCCGACTGACCTACCAGCCACCACAGGCCCGAACCCGTTTCCCAGGTGTTCGGGCCTTTGTCGTTTTTCACGCTACAAGCCTTCAGCCTATCCGGTCGCCTGCCATGCAACACCAGAAAATCCTCATTCTTGATTTCGGCTCGCAAGTCACCCAGCTCATCGCTCGACGTGTGCGCGAGGCGCATGTGTACTGCGAGGTGCATCCCTGCGATGTGACGGACGAATGGGTGCGCGAATACGCCGCAGACGGCAGCCTCAAGGGCGTGATCCTGTCGGGCAGCCACGCCAGCGTGTACGAGCAAAGCACCGACAAGGCACCGCAGGCCGTGTTCGAGCTGGGCGTGCCGGTGCTGGGCATCTGCTATGGCATGCAGACCATGGCCCACCAACTTGGCGGCAAGGTCGAAGGTGGCCACAAGCGCGAGTTCGGCTTTGCGGCGGTGCGCGCACGCGGACACACCGCGCTGCTCAAGGACATTGCCGACTTCACCACGGCTGAGGGTCACGGCATGCTCAACGTATGGATGAGCCACGGCGACAAGGTCACCGAACTGCCCCCGGGCTTCAAGCTCATGGCCAGCACCGACAGTTGCCCCATCGCCGGCATGGCCGACGAGAGCCGCCGCTTCTACGCGGTTCAGTTCCACCCGGAGGTGACGCACACATTGCAGGGCAGGGCGCTGCTGGAGCGCTTCGTGCTGGGCATCTGTGGAACGCGCCCCGACTGGGTCATGCGAGACCACATCGCCGAGGCGATAGAGCAGATTCGCCAGCAGGTGGGCGATGAAGAAGTCATCCTGGGCCTGTCGGGCGGTGTGGACTCATCCGTGGCCGCGGCGCTGATCCACCGCGCCATTGGCGACCAGCTCACCTGTGTGTTCGTGGACCACGGCCTCTTGCGCCTGAATGAAGGCGACATGGTCATGGACATGTTTGTCGGCAAGCTGCATGCCAAGGTCATCCGCGTTGACGCGAGCGACCTCTTCCTGGGAAAGCTCGCAGGCGTGAGCGACCCGGAGGCCAAGCGCAAGATCATCGGCGGCCTGTTCGTGGATGTTTTCAAGGCCGAGGCCGCCAAGCTCAAGGCGGGAGCAGGCGGCCACAAGGGCGCCACCTTCCTGGCGCAGGGCACCATCTACCCCGACGTGATCGAGTCTGGTGGAGCCAAGAGCAAAAAAGCCGTCACCATCAAAAGCCACCACAACGTGGGGGGGCTGCCAGAGCAACTGGGTCTGAAGCTGCTGGAGCCCTTGCGAGACCTGTTCAAGGACGAAGTGCGCGAGCTGGGCGTGGCCCTGGGCCTGCCACCCGAGATGGTCTACCGCCACCCGTTCCCTGGCCCCGGCCTGGGCGTGCGCATCCTGGGCGAAGTGAAAAAAGAATACGCCGACCTGCTGCGCCGCGCTGACGCGATCTTCATTGAAGAGCTGCGCAACTTCAAGGACGAAGCCAGCGGCAAGTCGTGGTACGACCTCACC
>JBKCTS010000044.1:0-1840 GCA_046318695.1 Acidovorax sp. | reverse complement strand
CCTGATCGGGGCGCACCATGCGCAGGGCAATGTCTGCCTCGCGGCGCAGCAGGTTGGTGACTTCGTTGCTGGCCACCAGCTCCACCTGCACGTCTGGCAGTGCCTGGCGCATGCGGGCGAGCACCGGGGGGATCAGCACGCATGCCACGGGCTGGCTGGCGGTGATGCGCACGGTGCCGCGGATGGTCGTCTCTGCGCCCGACACGCTGCGCGCGAGCTGGTGCGCGTTGGCCTCCATGCCACGAGCTGATTCGGCCAGGCGCAGGGCGGTGGCCGTGGGCGACAGCCCTCGGCCGGTGCGCTCAAACAGCACCACCCCCAGCTGTGATTCCAGCTCGGCACGGTGACGGCCTAGGGTGGGCGGGCTGGCATCGAGAACGCGCGCTGCGCCCAGCAGGCTGCCCTGGTCCCGCGCGGCCACAAATGACCGTATCAGACTCCAGTCGAAGTTCTTTTTCATGGCGTGTGTGTTGAGGTGACGGGTGGATTTGACGACCTCCAAGATATTCATCAATGAATATCTGGTATGTATTGCTAGGCAATTGTGTAGATTGCCGCGGGTTTCGACAATCCTGTCATCCCCACTATGTCTGGAGCCCGCATGACACCACACCGATTCACCAATGCGCCGCCCGCTGCGCCCTCCGCCGTACTGGTGTTGGGTGCCCGTGGCCGTTTCGGACTGGCTGCAGTGCGGGCGTTTGCCCAGGCTGGCTGGCCGGTGGTCGCCCAGGCGCGGCCCGGCGCTGGGGCGCTGCCGGCCATCGATGGCGTGCAGTGGTTGCGTGCCGATGTGCATGACACGGCCGCACTGGCAGCCCAGGCACAGGACGCCCAGGTGGTGGTGCACGCGTTGAATCCGGCCTACACGCACAGGGCCTGGAGCAATGAGGTGCCAGCCCTGATGGACTCGGCCATTGCCGTGGACCGCCGCCTGCGCGCCACGCTGATGCTGCCGGGCAATGTGTACAACTATGGCCACGGCATGCCCGCCGTGCTGAGCGAGGACACGCCCCAGCAGCCGACCACGCCGATGGGCAAGGTACGTGTGCAGCTGGAGCAGCGCCTGCAAGCGGCCACCCACGACGGCGTCATGCGCGCCGTGGTGTTGCGCGCTGGAAGTTTCTTCGGCAGCGGCACGGGTAGCTGGCTCGACCTGGCCATCGCCAAGGACCTGCCCCGTGGCCGCGTGACCTGGCCCGGTCCGCAGGGGGTGGTGACTGCCTGGGCATATCTGCCCGACCTGGCCGCAGCGTTGGTGAAGGTGGCGCAGCACCGGCACCGGTTGGCGGCCTTCGATAGCCTGCACTTCGCCGGGCACGCCGTCACGGCACAACCGTGGCTGCAGGCCCTGCACTGCGAGGCCGTAGCGCGGGGCTGGCTGCCGGCGGGGCAGCCTCTGCGGATGGGGTCGCTGCCTTGGCCACTGCTGCGCCTGGCAGGACTGGCCATGCCCTCCATGGCCGCTCTGGCGTCTATGCGCTACCTCTGGACGACGCCGCACAGCCTTGATCACAGTCGCTTGTGTGCCCTGATCGGCCCAGAGCCGCACACACCGTTCGGCCAGGCCGTACACCAGTCGCTGGACGACTTGGGCTGGGCATCCCGCGCTATCCCGCATCCAGTGGCTGCCTGATTGCACCAGCGGGCGCCATCGTTTGCTGCCCTGAGGTACCTGTTTTTTCTTTCCACACCGACATGGCCGCTGGCCAAAGGAGTTGTTCATGAACCGTCGAAACTTCATCCGCCTGGCTGGCGGCGGCACCGTCATCGCCGCATCGGCAGCCTCTTTGGCCGCCTGCGGTGCGCTGAGCGGCGAGTACCCTCCCGAAGCCGTGGA
>JBKCTS010000043.1:0-9385 GCA_046318695.1 Acidovorax sp. | reverse complement strand
TCCGTTGCCAGTGCACAGGTCCAGCACCTCGCGGGTGTTCTCACTGAGGAAACCATCCACGCTGCCATCCACCAGCAGCTCGGCAATGAAGCTGCGCGGCACGATGGCGCGCTCGTCCACATAGAACGAAACGCCTTGCAGCCACGCTTCGCGGGTCAGGTAAGCCGCCGGTTTGCGGCTGCGAATGCGCTGTTCAAAAAGTGTAGCAACCAATGCAAGCTGGTCGCGCGTGACTGGCTGATTTCCAATGGAATCTGGTGCGTCCGATACATCGCTGTCCAGCGGCAGGCCCAGACGCCAGAGCACCAGCCAGGCGGCCTCGTCTCGGGCGTTGGTGGTGCCATGCCCGAATGCCACGCCAGCCGCCTGCAAAGCCAGTGTGCCCGACTCGACCAGCCCTACGACGGTCGTGCCGTTCAATTCAAGGGGCCCTTCACGTTCGGTCGGGCCGCATGGACTGGCCAGCCCTGGCCCCGCGCTGCTCATGCCCGCACCGCCGACACGCCCGCGCCACCAGTGGCCGCCAGGGCCTGTGCGTGCAGGTGCTCCAGTGTGCGGCGGTAGATGTTCTTGAGCGGCTCGATATCGGCGACGACGATGTGCTCGTCGATCTTGTGAATGCTGGCGTTGGGTGGCCCGAGTTCAATCACCTGCGGGCAGATCTGGGCAATGAAGCGGCCGTCACTGGTGCCGCCGGTGGTGGACAACTCGGTGGTCAGGCCGGTCTCAGCCGCAATGGCCTGCTGCACGGCCGTCACCAGTTCGCCAGGCGTGGTCAGGAAGGGCTGCCCGCCCAAGGTCCAGCGCAGGTCGTACTCAAGCCCGTGGCGATCGAGCACGGCATGCACGCGCTGCTGCAGCCCCTGTGCGGTGGACTCGGTCGAAAAGCGGAAGTTAAAGTCAATGACAACCTCACCCGGGATGACGTTGGTCGCGCCCGTGCCGCCATGCATGTTGCTCACCTGCCAACTGGTGGGTGGGAAGAAGGCATTGCCCGCATCCCAAGTGGTGGCTGCCAGCTCGGCCAGCGCGGGCAGGGCCTGGTGGATGGGGTTGCGTGCAAGCTGCGGGTAGGCGATGTGGCCCTGGATGCCCCGCACGCTGAGCTTGCCGCTCAGGGTGCCGCGGCGCCCGTTCTTGATCATGTCGCCCGTGCGTTGCACCGAGGTGGGTTCGCCCACGATGCAGTAGTCCAGCACCTCGCCCCGGGCCTGGAGCTGCTCGACCACCACCTTGGTGCCGTCCACCGACGGGCCTTCTTCGTCGCTGGTCAGCAACAAGGCGATGTGCAGCATGGGCTCAGGGGTGGCCGCCAAAAACTCCTCGACCGCCACCACAAAGGCGGCGATGGATGTTTTCATGTCGCTGGCACCGCGGCCGTAGAGCTTGCCGCTGCGGTGCGTCGGCACGAAGGGGTCGCTTGTCCACTGCGTGAGGGGCCCCGTGGGCACCACATCGGTGTGCCCCGCAAAAACCACTGTTTTGACAGCGGTCGAGGCAGAAAGGGCATGCCCGAAAGGCCGTTTGGCCCATAAATTGGCCACCCTGAAATCCGCCGGGCCGCTGTCCATGCGCTCGCACGCAAAGCCCAGCGGAGCCAGGCGGGCGGCAAGCAGATCAAGGCATCCGGCGTCTTCGGGGGTGATCGATGGTTGGGAGATCAGTTGTTCAGCCAGGTGCAGGGTACGAGACATCGGGGCATGCAAAGATGGACAGGGTGGGGCCGCCCCAGCGTCAGGCGGCTGACTTGACGTCGAGAACGATCTCGGTGAACGACGGTTGGTCGTCCTGGGCTTCGCGGGCTTCCTTTTGTGCCTTGGCAGCCTTGGCGGCAAGCGAAAAGTCGTTTTGCAGACGCCACATGAGGTTGGTTGGCGAGTCGGCGTAGGCCAGACCTTCCTTGCGGTCGATCTTGCCATCCATGATGAGAGTGGCCAGGGCCTCTTCAAATGTCATCGAGCCTTCAGCCATGGATTTTTCCATGGCCTCGCGCACGCCCGAGAAGTCACCTTTTTCGATGAAGTCAGAGACCAGTTTGGTGTTGAGCATCACCTCGACCGCAGGCACACGGCTACCCTCCAGCGTGCGCACAAGCCGCTGCGACAAAATGGCCTTGAGCGCGGACGCCAGGTCACCCAGCAGGGTGGGACGCACTTCCACCGGATAGAAGCCCAGAACACGGTTGAGAGCGTGGTAACTGTTGTTGGCATGCAAGGTGGCCAGACACAAATGGCCCGACTGCGCGTACGCAATGGCCGCAGACATGGTCTCGCGGTCGCGGATTTCGCCGATCAGGATCACGTCGGGCGCCTGGCGGAGGGCGTTTTTCAGCGCCGTCTGCAGCGATTGCGTGTCGCTGCCCACCTCGCGCTGGTTGACGACCGACTTCTTGTTCTTGAACTGGTACTCAATCGGATCTTCAACCGTCAGGATGTGGCCGGTCAGGATCTCGTTGCGTGTGTCGATCATGGACGCAAGCGATGTGCTCTTGCCCGAACCGGTAGCGCCCACCATCAGGATCAGGCCGCGTTTTTCCATGACGAGATCACGCATCACTGGCGGCAGGCCCAGGGTGTCAAACTCAGGAATCAGTTGGGAGATGAAGCGGATCACCACGGCATAGCTGCCGCGCTGGCGCATGGCGCTCACGCGGAACCGGCCAAGGCCATTGATCGGCACCCCCATGTTGAGCTCGCCGGTTTCTTCCAGCTCCTCGATGCGATCCGGCGGCACGATTTCTGAGAGCAGGTTGCGCGGGGCATCGGCAGGCAGAATCTGGTTATTGATAGGGACGCACTCGCCGTTGATTTTGATCAGCGCAGGCGCATTGGCAGACAGGTAGACGTCCGAGGCTTTTTTCTCGGCCATCAGCCGAAGAATACGTTCCATCGTGCTCATCAAGCTCCCCCTCTCGTGGTCGTTGGCTGGATCAGCTGCAACCACAAGGCGCGGGCGCGCAATGCAGTTTGCAGCCACAGAGAAATCAGTCGCGCAACAGATCGTTGATGCTGGTTTTGGAACGGGTTTGTGCATCCACCTGCTTGACGATGATGGCAGCGTACATGCTGTACGGGGCACCATTGGCCGCCGTTTTGGGCAGGTTGCCACTGACCACCACCGAGCCCGCGGGCACGCGGCCATAGCTGATCTCACCCGTGGCCCGGTTGAAGATCGGCGTGCTTTGCCCGATGTACACGCCCATGCCGAGCACCGCGTTTTCTTCCACCACAACGCCTTCGACCACCTCGGAACGCGCGCCGATGAAGCAGTTGTCTTCAATGATCGTGGGGCCAGCCTGCAGGGGCTCGAGCACGCCGCCAATGCCCACACCGCCCGACAGGTGCACGCCAGCGCCAATCTGCGCGCACGAGCCCACCGTGGCCCAGGTGTCCACCATGGTGCCTTCGCCGACATAGGCGCCGATGTTCACGTAAGACGGCATCAGGATGGCACCCTTGGCAATGAAGCTGCCGCGGCGGGCAACTGCGGGCGGCACCACGCGCACGCCGGTATCCTTCATTTCGTCTTCGCTCAGGTGCGCAAACTTGGTTTGCACCTTGTCGTAAAAGCCCAGGTCACCGGCGCGGACCACCTGGTTGTCGCGAAGGCGGAACGACAAAAGTACCGCCTTTTTGATCCACTGGTGCACGGTCCACTGGCCCACGGCCTGGCGGGTCGCCACGCGGAGGGTGCCGTTGTTCAGATGGGCGATCACCTGTTCGACAGCGTCCAGCGTTTCCTTGGGAGCCGTTGCAGGGGACAGCGAGGCACGGTTTTCCCAGGCGTTGTCGATCAGGGTTTGCAGTTGTTGGGTCATTTGAGATGTCAGGCAGTACGGGATTGAATGAATTGGACGATGCGCAGAGCCGCCTCCAGGCACTCCTGCACATCGGCCACCAGCGCCATGCGCACACGCTGCGCGCCGGGGTTGCTGCCTTGGGCCTCGCGGGCCAGGTAGCTGCCGGGCAGCACCGTCACATTGTATTGAGCCAACAGGGCCCGTGCGAACCCGGTGTCGTCCATGGCGAGCGCCTCGGGCACTTTCGCCCAGAGATAAAAGCCTGCATCTGGGAGACTGACCTCCATGACGCGAGCGAGCAGCGGTGTCACCTGCGCGAACTTTTTGCGGTAGAGGGCGCGGTTTTCGACCACATGCTGCTCGTCGTCCCAGGCTGCGATGCTCGCTGCCTGGATGACCGGGCTCATGGCACTGCCGTGGTACGTGCGATAGAGCAGGAACGCCTTGATGAGCGCCGCATCCCCGGCCACGAAGCCGCTGCGAAGGCCCGGAACATTGCTGCGCTTGGACAGGCTGGTAAACGACAACAGATTTTTATAGTCGCTGCGGCCCAGCCGGGATGCGGCCTCCAGCCCTCCAAGCGGGGGCTCGTCCCGGAAATAGATCTCGCTGTAGCACTCGTCGGAGGCAATGACGAAGCCGTGGCGATCGCTCAGCTCAAACAGTTTTTCCCATTCGCTCAGCGGCATCACGGCGCCCGTGGGGTTACCTGGCGAGCAAACAAACAGAAGCTGCGTTTGCTGCCACACCGCCTCGGGCACCGTGTCCCAGTTGACCGCGAAGTTCCGGTCGGGGTCGCTGGCCACGTAATAGGGCTTCGCTCCGGCCAGCAGCGCCGCCCCTTCGTAGATTTGATAAAACGGATTGGGGCAAACCACAGTGGCTTGTCCGCCCGCAGGGTCAATGATGGTCTGGGCAAACGCGAACAGGGCTTCGCGCGACCCGTTCACTGGCAATACCTGTGTCGCTGCGTCCACGTTCAGCCCGTAGCGACGCTGCAACCACCGCACGCAGGCCTCCCGCAATGCGGGCGCGCCCGCCGTGGCAGGGTAGCTCGCCAGTCCGGCTAGGTTGGCGCTGATGGCATCCTTGATGAACTGCGGCGTTGCATGCCGGGGCTCGCCCATCCCCAGGCTGATGGCGCTGTATTCAGCGGGCGGCGTCACCCCGGAAAAAAGCTGCCGCAGCCGCTCAAAGGGATAGGGCTGGAGTTGAGTAAGCAAGGGATTCATGGGCTGTGATTATGAAGTCAGGGTGGGGCATTTGGCTCTGACGTTTTCCCACGCAGCGGGCCGCCGCGCCCAGGGGGAGTTGCCAAAACGTTTGAGCTGCCAGGCCCGCGAGAACCGCCTCCTGGCTTTTGCGGGCGATTCAGCGCTTGTCGGTTGCCCGCAGCCGCCGGGCGCGCTCCATGGCCGCCGCGACGGCTGCTTGCCTGGCGGCCGCCGAAGGGTCGTCCGCCTTCGCGCAAGCGCCCGCCAGGCTGTGGGTGGCATCCGCGTGCGGGGCTCGTGTCGCCAAGCTTTGCAACGCAGCGGGCGGTTGGGCAATTAGTGCGTCCAGGTTGTCATCGTTGCCAATGCTCTGGGTGGCCAGTCTGGCCTTTCGCAGTTCATAGCGTCCGCGTGCGTGATCGGCCTGCTGTGCCGACCAGGCCGACCAACCAGTCCGGTGCCCGCTGACCACTTCGAGTTCGATGCAATCGACCGGACAGACCGGCACGCACAGTTCGCATCCGGTGCAGTGTTGCTCCATGACGGTGTGCATCCACTTGTTGGATCCAACAATCGCATCGGTGGGGCAGGCCTTGATGCACAGCGTGCAGCCTATGCACCATGCCTCGTCGATCACCGCCACGGTCCGGGGTACTTCGCCGCCGTGCGCGGGGTTCAGCGGCACAGGCGCCCGGCCGTTGATGTGGGCGAGCCGCACGATGCCTTCTGCGCCCCCTGGGGGGCACTGGTTGATCTCGGCCATACCGTCTGCAATGGCCAGCGCATACGCCGCACAGTCGGGAAAACCGCAGCGCGTGCACTGCGTTTGCGGAAGCGCGGCATTGACCCGCGTCGCGAGCTCGTTCACCTGGGCGCCGGGGGACGACCCGGCCGGCGATGTTGATGCGCTCAACTCTTGCGCGCCGCAGGGCGGCGCTTGCCACCTTCCGCCGCTGCCGAGGGCTTGGCCTCGGCCGAACTTGTGGCGGGTACAGCGTTGGATTTCGGCTTGGCGGTGGCCGAAGCCGACGGCTCGACCTTCACCCAGCGGGTGGCAACCTTGGCAGGCACGGGAGTCGATGCAGGCTTAGCGGTTTTGCCTGCCGGTTCAGACTTGGCCGGCTTGTTGGAGCTCGCGCGGGCAACCACCTTTTTGACTTTAACTGCCGTCGCCGGGGCGGCCAGCGCATCCACCGCAGACGGCGCATCGGCGGCCGCTGCCTCAGGCTGGCTCACCGATGGAGGCGTTGACAAGGCCTTGTGTGCGGCGCTGTCATGTTCGAGGATGAAGGCGCGAACCTCTGGATACACGACATCGCGCCAGCGGCGGCCGCTGAAGATCCCGTAGTGCCCAGCGCCTTTGGCGTCCATATGCCGCTGCTCTGTGTGCACGATTCCACTGCACAGCCCGTGCGCCGCCTTGGTCTGACCCGAGCCTGAAATATCGTCCAGTTCACCTTCCACGGTGAACAAAGCCGTGGTTTTGATGTCCTGCGGGCGAACACGCTCCAACCTTCCTTGCGGTGACAGAACATCCCACGTACCGTGGACCAGCTTGTAATCTTGGAACACTGTCTGAATCGTTTCGAGGTAGTAGTGCGCGTCCATGTCCAGGACGGCGTTGTACTCATCGTAGAACTTGCGGTGGGCCTCGGCGCTGGCATCGTCGCCCTTAATGAGGTCCTTGAAGTAATCGTAGTGACTGCTCGCATGCCGGTCAGGGTTCATCGCCACAAATCCGGTGTACTGGAGAAAACCTGGATACACGCGGCGTCCAGCGCCAGGGAATTTCTCCGGTACCCGGTAAATCACGTTGTTCTCAAACCACTCGAAGCTGCGATTGGTCGCCAGGTTATTGACCGATGTCGGCGATTTGCGCGCATCGATGGGGCCTCCCATCATGGTCATCGTCAGCGGCGTCGTCTCGCCGCGGCTGGCCATCAAAGACACGGCAGCAAGCACAGGCACCGTTGGCTGGCACACGCTGATCACATGGCAGTTGCCATACCGGCTTTGAAGGTGCCGGATGAACTCCTGCATGTAGTTCACGTAGTCGTCGAGATGGAATTCGCCATCAGCCAACGGAACGAGGCGCGCGTTTTTCCAGTCGGTGATGTAGACCTTGTGGTCCTTGAGCATGGTGCGAACGGTGTCGCGCAGCAAAGTCGCGTAGTGGCCCGACAGCGGCGCCACGATCAACACCACAGGCTGGGCCTTGAGTATGCTGAGCGTTGCAGGGTCATCGGTAAAACGTTTGAACCGGCGCAGTTCGCAAAACGGCTTGTCGATCTCGATCCGCTCATGGATGGCCACACCGACGCCATTCACATCGACCGAAGGAATCCCGAACTCCGGCTTTTCATAGTCTTTGCCCAGCCGGTACAGCAGGTCGTAGGCGGCCGACATTCTTTGGGCCAGAGGGCTCTGGCTCAGAGGAGAGACCGGATTGCTGTAGAGTTTGGACGCAGCCTGCGCAAAGTCGGTAAAAGGCTCCATCAGGGAGCGCTGGGTTTCGTAGACGTGGTAAAGCATGGGCGAAACTCCGTATGTTGCACTGCAATATAACAGCAGAAGGCCTGCCGCGGATGGAGTACAACCTCCAAAAGTGAGTCTAGCGCGCGACAGTGGAGTATTCGAGATGTACAGTCGCCCGACAAACCGGGGAGGCTTCCAACCGCCGGGTTGACTTTAGGGAGCGGCAGGTGATTGGGCCGACTCGCAAGCATATGACGCTTTAGCCAGCGCATGCACTTCGCGCGCCGGGCGGTCCTTGAGCAGGTGGTTGCTCCACACCTGGCGCCAGATGCGTGCGCCCGGCAGACTGTGCCGAAGGCCGAGCATATGCCGGGCGATGTGCGGCCAGGGTGTGCCGTACAGGGCAGCTTCCTTTTCCATGTACGCAACCATGGCTTCTTCGACTTCCTCGCGCGTGATGCTAGGCGCAGGGCCACCAAAGTACAAGCAATCCCAGCGCGCCAGCCACCAGGGGTTGTGATAGGCCTCGCGGCCCACCATCACGCCGTCCAGGTGGGTTAACTGTGCCTGCACCGCAGCGTCTGTCTGGATGCCGCCGTTGATCGCAAATGTCAGAGTCGGAAAGTCCATCTTGAGTTGGCGCACCACCTCGTACCGCAGCGCAGGAACATCCCTGTTCTCCTTGGGTGACAAACCCTTGAGCCATGCATTGCGGGCGTGGACGATGAACACCGAGCATCCTGCTTCGGCGACGATTCCGACGAAGTCGCGCACGAACCCATAGTCTTCATTCTGGTCAATGCCAATACGATGTTTGACGGTAACGGGTACATCCACCACATCACGCATTGCCCTCACGCAGTCGGCCACGAGCTGCGGCGCCTTCATCAGGCTGGCACCAAAAGCCCCGCGCTGCACCCGATCGCTGGGGCAGCCGCAGTTCAGGTTGATCTCGTTATATCCCCAGCGCGCGCCCAGCCTGGCAGCCTGGGCAAGCGCGCCGGGCTCGCTGCCGCCCAGCTGGAGCGCTACGGGGTGCTCCTCTTCATTGAATCGCAGATGCCGCTCAATCCCCCCGTGCAGGATGGCGCCAGCGTTGACCATCTCGGTATACAGCAGCGTCTGGCGTGTGAGCAAGCGATGGAAATAGCGGCAGTGGCGATCCGTCCAATCCATCATGGGGGCGACCGACAGACGCCATGGGCTGTGTCTGTCACGATCGAGAGAGTGCGTGGTCATAGTGAGTACGTTGGCCCGCAGGGTAGGTGGTGCATCACCTGGGGAATCCGTGAGCAATAGGCAAGAACCGCCCACGTCAATGTCGCCACGTGGTGGGTGACCATATTTTCGCAGGGCAGGGCTTGCCTGACCACCTCACGCGCGTTCGATGTCATGCCATCGGCTCCAAAGGCCCAGACTTCAAAGCAATTCGGGGTACAACAGGGTTCACAACAATGCTATGAAATATATAGAATCTGGCTGCAGCGTTTCAGGGCGGGAAGACAAAACCAGTGCCTGTCTTGTATAGTCAGGTTTGAATACATATTGTTACGAATCAAAGCGGAAATCCATGTGGAAAAGTCCCGGAGTCGCCGTTGCCATCGACCCCAGCCAGGTCGTTCCCGGCTTGTATCTGTGGCTCAAGGTCCGATGGGACGAGCACCCGTTCATTTCCAACCGCTTGTTGGTCCGAAGCCAGAAGGACGTTGAGGTCATTCAGTCGCTGGATTTGAGGGGAAAACTGTTCTACTACCCCGACAAAAGCACTGCGGCGCCAGGGACCTACGTGCCGACTCGAAAGGAACTTGAGGCGCAGAAGGCCGCTCAGGAAGCGGCCGCTAGGGCCGAGTTGCTTGCCGAGATCAGACGGATCGAGCGCGCCAAACGTGAGAAACGG
>JBKCTS010000042.1:0-9476 GCA_046318695.1 Acidovorax sp. | reverse complement strand
CCACTACCCTGACCAGCTTTCGGGCGGCATGAAGCAGCGCGTGGGCATCGTGCGTGCGTTGGCCACCAGCCCGCAGGTGATGCTGATGGACGAGCCCTTCGGGGCGCTCGACGCCCAGACCCGCGTGGTGATGCAGCAGATCCTCACCAACATGTGGCAGAAGGTTCGCCTGTCGGTGCTGTTCATCACCCATGACATCGAAGAAGCCATCTTCCTGAGTGACCGTGTGTTCGTGATGACCGCCCGGCCTGGCCGCATCAAGGCCGAACTGCCGATCCCTCTACCGCGCCCGCGCACCGCCGAGATGATGTCCTCGGTCGAATTCATTCAGATTCTGCACAAGCTGCGCAACCTGATCCGCGAGGAGAGCCTGGCAGCCATGGGCCATGAGCTGGATGCCGGCGGCTTGGAAGGCTTTGCTACCGAAGTCGGACCTTCGGGCGTGCAGAAGATCGTTTAGGCCATGGCCGATCTGCACAGCGCGACTACACCAGCGTTTGCTTTTTTCAACCTCAACTTTTGTAGGAAACCGATATGTTGACGATCCAAAGACGACTTTTGCCTGCCGTCATTGGCTTGGCTGTCCTGGGCTTGTGTAAAACTGCTATGGCGCAGGAGAAGCTCACGCTGGCACAGAACCAGTCGCCGATCTCCGGCGTATCCATCGTGGCCAAGCAGAAGAAGTTCTTCGACAAGCATGGCCTTGACGTGACGGTCGCCAACTTCACCACCGGCAAGCAGTGCCTGGATACCGTGGTGGGGGGTGGTGCCGACATTGCCACCACGGCCGAGGCGCCGACGACGGCCGCCGCCATGTCCGGCCAGAAGATAGCCTTCCTGGCGCGAATCAACCACTCGGACCTGAAGACCCTCACGGCCGCCTCGGCGGGCATCAAGTCGATGCAGGACCTCAAGGGCAAGCGACTGGCCTATACCGCCGGAACCGGCGGCGAGGTGTACACCCTGGCGCTGTTGAAGAAGGCCGGCCTGGGCAAAGACGATGTGCAACTGATCAATCTGCGACCGCAGGACATGGTGAACGCCATGGCCAGCGCAAGCATCGACGCCTACAACACATGGGAACCGCACATCACCAACGGCAAGAAGACACTGGGCGCGAAGGTGGCTGAGATAGACACCCGCGGTGTGTATGCCGAGACCTTCAACATCGTGGTGATGCAGGAATTGCTGGCCAAACGCAGGCCAGCAGTCCAGTCTTTCCTGAAAGCACTGATCGAGGCCGAGGAGTGGATGAAGGCCAACCGCGAAGAGAGCATCGGCATCATTGCCGACTTCGTGGGCATGAAGCGTGAAGACCTGGCTGCTGTGTACGACAACTTCGTCTACGACGTGGTTCTTGACGACCGTACGTTGTCGGTGTTGAACCAGCACGCCTCCTGGCGGCTGTCCAGCGGAAACGCGCCCACTGGGGCTACGATGCCGGACTTCCGAAAGGTGATCGTGGCCGAGCCGCTCAGGAGCATTGCGCCGACCCGCGTGAAGGCGGCCGGTCTGTGAGCCGGGCGATGCGCTCGGCGAAGCCCAACATGTCGCGTCTGGCGACTTGGCTTTCGCTGCCGCTATTCTTCTTGGTGTGGCAATTGGTGTCGATGTCGGGCTGGGTCAATGCCAGCCTCTTTCCGCCGCCGACTTCGGTGCTGAAGGCACTGTGGACCTGGCTCACCGACGGTCCGCTGCTGCGCGACCTGGGCATGAGCGTATCGCGTATCTTCATTGGCTTCTTGCTCGGCGCCCTGGTAGGCATCGTCACGGGTGTGCTCACCGGCTCCACTCCCTTGGCGGCCGGGTTGTTGGCACCGGTATTCCAGTTGCTGCGGCCGATCCCGCCCATCGCCTTCGTGCCCCTGGTGATCCTGTGGTTCGGACTTTCGGAGTGGGGCAAGTGGTTTCTCGTGTTCTGGGGCGTGTTCTTCACGGTCTGGGTCTCAACGCACCTCGGTATCCAGCGCGTCGACCCGATCTGGTTGCGGGCCTCGCAATGCCTGGGTGCACCGCGCCGGGCGCAGTTGCTTCATGTGATGCTGCCGGCGGCGCTGCCAACGGTGCTGGTCGGCTTGCGCACCGCCGTGGGCGTCTCGTTCTACACGCTGGTGGCAGCCGAACTGGCAGGCACGTTCTCGGGTGTGGCGTACCGCATCGAAATCGCCCACCAGAACATGCAGACGGCCCAGATGATGGGCGGGCTGCTGGTACTAGGTGTGTTGTCTTCGCTGGCCGACCGGGGCTTTGCCTGGCTGTCGCGTAGGTGCGTCTGGTGGCAAGGGGCGTGAAGCGCTGCCCCTGACCTGCTGTCTACCACTATAGCTCCCCTACCCGAAGTTGCCATGAACCCCGTCATACCTACCGCCATCACAGACCACCGCGCCAGTGGCGTGCTCGAGATCACCTGGTCCGACGGCACGCTCAGTCACCTCGCTCACGGCCTGCTGCGTGAGAGCTGCCGTTGCGCCACCTGCGAGCAGCAACGGCGGCACGGCACTGGTGTGGCGCCTTCAGAAACCACCCTGCGCGTCGTGCGCATCGAGCCGGTAGGCGAACAGGCCCTGAACCTGTCCTTCAGCGACGGGCATGACCGCGGCATCTACCCCTTTGTTTACCTGCGCCAATTAGGCGCGCTTTGACCCCAACCCCACCATGTCCAACTCCGGCCTCGAGCGTGTATTGAAAGTTCATCATTGGAACGACACGCTGTTCAGCTTTCGCACCACCCGCGACCCCGCGCTGCGCTTTCGCAACGGACACTTCGTGATGCTGGGCTTGCAGGTTGAAGGCAAGCCGCTGTTGCGCGCGTACAGCGTGGCCAGCGCCAACCCTGAGGAGCACCTCGAATTCCTGAGCATCAAGGTGCCCAACGGCCCGCTCACCTCGCGTTTGCAGCATCTGCAACCCGGCGATGAACTCATCGTCGGACGCAAGCCCGTGGGCAGCCTGGTGGTGGACGATCTGCGCCCAGGGCGGCATCTGTACCTGCTGTCCACGGGTACCGGGCTGGCCCCCTTCATGAGCATCATTCAGGATCCCGAGACCTATGAGCGCTTCGAAAAGGTGGTGCTGATCCATGGCGTGCGCCTGGTCAGCGAGCTGGCCTACGCCGACTTCATCGAGAACGGCTTACCGCAGCACGAGTTTTTGGGCGAGTTGGTGCGCGACAAGCTGATCTACTACCCCACGGTCACGCGCGAAGCCTTCCGCCATCAGGGGCGCTTGACCGATGTGATCGCGTCCGGGCGCCTGTTCGAAGACATCGGCCTACCACCACTGGATCCCGAACACGACCGAGCCATGATCTGCGGTAGCCCCGCCATGCTGGCCGACAGCTGTAGCCTGCTCGACGCGCGCGGGTTCCAGATCAGCCCGCGCCAAGGCGAGCTGGGGGACTACGTCATCGAACGCGCTTTCGTCGAGAAGTAGCTGTACCCCATGAGGGCCGAGGACACGCAGGGGCCCGAAGCGCCAGCACAAGCCCGGCCCGACGAGCTGGTACTGTTGGCGCCAGACGGACTCAGCAGGCCGATGTCGCGTTGGGCGTCCTGGATCGCCGCGCGCTGGCCTGGGCTGCTGCTGTGCGCGGTCATTGCTATGGCCGCCAGTCTCACGTCCCGCTTGCACGGTGGCCCGCAGATGCTGTATGCCCTTCTTCTGGGCGTGGCGTTCCACTTCCTTTATGCCGATCCGCGCATCCGACCAGGGGTTGAACTGGCCACGGGCCTGATTTTGCGGCTGGGCGTCGCCTTTCTCGGCGCACGCATCACCCTGGATCAGATCGCAGCGTTGGGTTGGGGTACCGCAGGGACGGTTGTGGCCTGCGTGCTGAGCACAGTGCTCCTGGGCGTCGGTCTGGCCCGCCGGCTTGGACTGAGTTCAGCGCAGGGCCTCTTGTCCGGCGGGGCCACCGCCATCTGTGGCGCGTCTGCGGCACTGGCCATCGCAGCCGTGCTACCTCGCGGTCGCGAGCAGGACAGGTTCACGATGTTGGTGGTGGTGGCGGTTACTGCGCTTTCCACCGTTGCGATGCTCGTCTACCCGCTGCTCGCGCACGCACTGCAGCTGTCGCCCGCGCAGGCCGGGCTGTTTCTGGGCGGCTCGATCCACGATGTGGCGCAGGTGGTGGCCGCGGGCTATCTGCTGGGCGCCGACACCGGCGACACGGCCACCCTGGTGAAGCTGTTCCGTGTGGCCTTGCTCGCGCTGGTGGTGGTGGCTGCGGCCACCGCCTTCCGATCTTCCGAATTAGCCCACGGAACCGATGCAAGACCAGGCCTGCTCAAGCTGGTGCCCTGGTTCCTATGGCTGTTCATGCTGTTGGTGCTGCTGCAGTCGGTACACGCGTTGCCACCCGCAGCACTGCCCGTGTTCAGTGAGGTATCGCGCGATTGCCTGGTGGTGGCCATTGCCGCACTGGGCATCAAGACCTCGTTCCAGGCTCTGTTCCAGACCGGCTGGCGGCCATTCGTTTTGCTGTTGGTCGAAACCCTCTGGCTGGCCGCGGCCTTGCTGGTGGCGGTGCTGATCGGGCTGCCTCACTGAGCACACTTGCGGTGCATCTGCACTGCCTCTGTGCAGGCCATCATCCGAAGTGGTGCTTTGCGCAGGGTAGTTGTTCGAGAAGGGTTAGAAAAACGGCATTTTCCCGGCTCTGGCGTTGGCACGAAAGTCGCTTCCTACTTGTTATAACAACATCGAACCATTCTTCAACATTCAACCCGAGGTTCATATGATCAAACGTTTGTTTAGTTTCATCTTCTCGGTGGTGTGCATGCTGGCTGCGGCCGGCGCACAGGCCCAGGGCAAACCACTGCGCATCGGCTTCCAGACTGGCGACATCAACGTGCTGGTGATGTACGCCATCCAAACGGGCCAGTTCTCCAAGCAGGGCAGCGAACTCAAGATGACACCCTTTCCCGCAGGCCCGGCCATGCTGCCGGCCCTGGCCGCAGGCGAAATCGATTTCGCCTGGATGGGCGAGTTCCCGGCTGTCACCGGCTACTCCAACGGCATGCCCATCGAGATCCTGATGATGGAGCGTTTGGACTTCACCAACGTCCGCCTGGTGGTGAACCCGGCCTCTGGCATACAGAAGCTGGCCGACCTGAAGGGCAAGAAGGTGGCTGTGTCCGTCGGCTCGACCAGCCACAACCACCTGCTCAAGGCCTTGGCACAAGCCGGCCTGAAGCAGGAGGACGTGACGATGGTCAACCTCTCGCCGGCCAATATGCCCCCAGCCTATGTGGCGGGCCAGGTGGATGCGGCGCTGACATGGGAGCCCAACGTGGGCTTGATGGAGAAGGCCGGAGCGCGCCCAATCGCCAGCACCCAGAGCCTGGGCATGATTACTGGCGGCATCTGGGTGGCGCGCCAAGCCTTTACCAAAGACAACCCCGAGACCGTGCAAGCCTTCCTGAGGGTGTGGCGCGACGCGCAAAAAACCTACTCTGGCAACCCGGGTGATGTGCGTCAGCACGAGGCCAAGCGCGTGGGTCAAACTGCACAGGAGTTCGATGCCCTGATCGCCCGCCAGAGCGCCAGCCATCCCACGTTCGAGCAACTGCTGTCTGCAGACTTCATGGGCCCACCCGGCAAGGAACTCGACTCCCGCCTCATGAAGCACCTGCAGGGCATTGGTGGCTTCCTGGTCGCTGAAAAGCGCATCAGCGCAGCTCCGTCAGACTGGACGCGGCTCTTTAACACCCAGCCACTGCAGGATTTCCTGCGTTCCGAGAAGAAGTGAAGCATGGGCTATTCATCACCACCACCGGACATCGCCATGAGCCCCGCAGAACCCCAGGGCTCGACGCCCTTACAACGCGAGATCGTGAAAAGCATTCGCCATGAAGACTGGCTGGCCCTGACTCAGGAACTGGTCGTCACGGGCCAGCCGGATTCCGAGAATCCGCTGGATCCTGACATGCCGTCTGGTTCAGAAGAGAAAATCGCGCTGCTCGTGGCAAGCAAGCTGCGGCAGCTTGGTCTGGAGGTCACCTTGCATGCCAAGCAACCCGGTCGGCCCAACGTCATCGGCACCTGGCAGGGTGAACAACCCGGGCCCACGCTGATATTGAACGACCATCTTGATGTCTACCCGGCTGGCGACCCGGTGGGCTGGACCGCCACCGGCGGCAACCCCTATGCACCCACCGTCACCGGCGACCGGCTCTACGCCCGAGGTACCTCGGACACGCGGGGCAACCTGGCCTGCACCCTCCTGGCCGTCAAGGCCTTGCGCGATGCCGGCGTCGCGCTGCGCGGACCGCTCAAGTGCATCTACACCGTGGACGAAGAAAAGCACGGCCCCAATGGAGCCATCTACCTGCTGGACGAACTGGGCATCACCGCCGACTACGAGATCACGGCCGAGCCCAGTGGCTGGACACGCGCATCCGGCGAGTGGGGCATCGGCATTGCCGTGGCGCACTCCGGCAATTGCTTGATTGAACTGCGCACGGATGGCACCAAGTCGCATTTGTGGCGACCCGATACCGGCGTGAACGCCATCAGCAAGATGGCCACGCTGATCGGCGCACTGGAGAAACTCCCGCTCACCCATCCCAAGCCCGAGCTCTATGGCGGCACCCCGCCCATGGTGTGCTTCACCCGGCTGCGAGCTGGTGTTCCCCGCGAGATGCAGTTCACACCCGCCGAATGCACTGCCATTGCTGCCGTGGTGGGGCTGGTCCCGGGCATGACGATGGACTCCATCCTGCGCGACGTTCAGCGCGAGATCGATCGGCTGAGTGCCGCCGATCCCTCCTTCGTGGCCTGCGTGCGGCAGGTGCCCAACTCCTTGTTTGTGCCGGCAACCTCAGAGGTACCCACTACGCAGGAGCCCGTGGCATCCCTCACCCACGCCTACCGTCAGGTTCTGGGCGAGGTGCCGGAGTACTACCGCAAGAACGCCTACTGCGACACCATCCGTTTCTCGCACGCTGGCATCCCATCGGTGACTTTCGGGCCCGGTGAAGACGGTTGGCCTCCAACCAACGAGTACATCCACACACCCAAGGCGGTGCCAGCCGCACAGGTCATGGCGCTGGCGATGCTGCGGCTCTTGGGTGCCGAGTCGGCCTGATTCAACATGGAACACGTCATGCAACAGCCTGGCTTGGTGTCTGCGGGTAGCCCACCTGCAGATACGGCACGCGAGGTGCTTCGCTTCGACCGGGTTGGCCTCTCATACGACGGTCGTCCGGTCTTGGAGGATCTGTCATTTTCGGTCAGAGCGGGCGAGACTGTCGCATTGCTGGGTCCCTCGGGCTGTGGCAAGACCACCTTGCTAAACATCGTGGCCGGCTTCCTCAAACCCAGCGCTGGCGTGGCCTTGTGCAACCAGCGAGAGATTGCTGGGCCGGGACCGGACCGTGGAGTGGTGTTTCAGTCCTATGCGCTCTTTGACTGGATGACGGTCGAAGACAACATCGCCTTCAGCCTGCGCTGTGCCGGGCGTTCAAGGGCCGATCAGCTGGAAGTGGCCCACCGCATGGCCGCACTGGTGGGACTGGCGGGCTTCGAGAAGTCGTACCCGTACCAGCTCTCGGGTGGGATGCGCCAACGCTGCGGCTTGGCACGCGTACTGGCCGCCGGCCCCAGCGTGATGCTGATGGATGAACCTTTTGCCGCCGTGGACGTGCAGACCCGCGAGACCTTGCAAGAGGAAATCCTGCGCCTTCAGGCCGCGACCGGCTGCACCATCCTCTTCGTCACGCACAGCATCGACGAAGCAGTGTTCCTGGGCAGCCGCATCTTCCTGATGTTGAAGGGCAGGCTTGGGGCCTTTGACGAGTTTGCGGTTAATCTGCCTTTGCCCCGAGGGCAGAGCGACAACCGCCTGCATGCCGAGTTTCTGTCGGTTCGCGAACGTGTCTACCGCGCCATGCGCCAGGCGCCAGGCTACGGACATTGAGGCCCATGATGAGCTCCACCTCAAGCGCGCCCTCGGGCCCTTCTATCGAACAACGTCAACGCCTCAGTTACCTGCTGCTGGCAACCCTATCGCCCCTGTGCCTGCTGGGCCTGTGGGTGCTGGCTGCGCAGCTGGGTTGGGTACGCAGCGTCTTGCTGCCAAGCCCAGCTGCTGTGTTGACCACACTGCATGAGATGGTCACCCAGGGCTATGGCGGCATTGGCCTGGCAACGCATATCGGCGCCAGCCTGATGCGCGTGGGTACGGCCTTTTTTGCGGGCTCGGTACTGGGCATTATCATCGGCATGTGGCGTGGCCGCGTCGCCCACTTTGATGCCCTATGGCTGGTGCCGTCCGAACTGCTGCGGCCCATCCCGCCCCTGGGGCTGATCCCTTTGTTCATCCTCTGGTTCGGCATCGGTGAGCTGTCGAAGATACTGCTAATCTTCCTCTCGGTGTTCCTCATCATGATGATCAATGCCCAGGCCGGCGCCCGAAGTTGTGCCCAAGACGCACTGCGTGCTGCCCAAACCTTGGGTGCCAATCGGTTGCAGATCTTCCGCCATGTCGTGCTGCCGTCGGCGTTGCCACAGATCGTCACCGGACTGAGGGTGGCGCTGGGCACAGCGCTGTCGATCTTGGTGGCGTCGGAACTGCTGGGTGGCGACCGCGGGCTGGGCTTCATCGTGCTCGACGCCAGCAACTTCTTCCGCACAGCGCATGTGTTCTCCGGCATCGCCATCATCGGCGCCATCGGTCTGGTGAGCGATAGGGCTCTGGCCAGCGTTGGGCGTCGGCTGGTGCATTGGGAGGGCAAGCGTTGAGTGCACAGCCTCGGCTGAAGCCTGCCCGGCGCATGGCTGGAGTGGCCGCCTTGCCTTTCCACGCACAGGTGCGCGAATCCCTTCGGGCCCGGATCGTGGACGGCAGTTGGCTGCCCGACCAGCAAATGCCTTCAGAGCACGAGATGACGGCGCTCTTTGCCGTCAGCCGCATCACCGTCCGACAAGCCTTGAAAGACCTGCAGACCGAGTGGCTGATCTACCGCCTTCCCGGCAAGGGCACGTTCGTCTCGCGCCCGCATGCCACGCAGGACCTGATGCGACTGCAAAGCTTTGGCGAGGCCATGCGGCCACTGGGCTACGAAACCTTCAACAAGCTGGTCAGCATGCGTGAAATGACACCGCCGACTGCCGTGGCCGAGCGCATGGGCATCAAGCGGGGCGTCAAGGTCTGCGAGATCACCCGCGTGCGCTTTCTGAACCAAGCACCGGTGTCGCTGGACATCAGTCACTTCGGCCTGCCGCTGGGGCGCCGACTGGCCGAGCAAGACCTGGCCAACCGCGATCTCTTCGTCATCATCGAGCAGGACCTCTGGCTGCGTCTCGGCCACGCTGACATGGTCATAGGCTCACAGCTCTCGGAGGAAGGCCAAGCTCGTCTGTTGTGTCTGCAACCAGTGGCAGCGCTGCTGCATGTCGTTCGCATCACCTATGACGACAAGGGCCACCCTTTGGTCTGCGAGCACCTTTTCCATCTGGGCGACTCGTATCACTAC
>JBKCTS010000041.1:0-1296 GCA_046318695.1 Acidovorax sp. | reverse complement strand
CCGCCAGCAGGGCACGGGGCAGTCGGGCCGCACCCCACGAAGAAAACATGGCCGTCCTCATCCAGCCCTCCTCAAGGTACGGCCCGCCCACACACCGAAGGTGCGGGACAGACCGGGTCAAAAGACCAGAAAAAAACCCATCCACCAAGGCGGCAGATTGCCGCCCGCGCACCCCCGGTGCGATCAATCGGCGCTGCTGCTGGGGGCAGCGGCGTAGGCGGCTTCGCGGCGACCTTGCAGGCGGGCTTCGAGCAGGTCGGCCTCGTGGCGGTCACGCAGCATCTTGGCCAGGGTGAACGCGGTGGTGATGAGGTACAGCCAGCTCACGCCCAGAAAGGCCTTGTAGGTCACGTTGATCTCCATGCTCAGCAAGCCCCAGCCCGTCAGGCCCATGGCCACGGCAAAGCCGCCCCAGACCACCAGCTTCCACATCGGGGTATCGCCACCGCCTCGGCGCGAAGCGCTGTCGTTGTCTCGCACAAACTTGGCCAGCGCAAACGCGGCCGAGAGGCAAAACACATAACCCATCACCATAAACGCCTGCTCCAGCCGTTCACCCGGCAGCCACGCCAGGCCCACGGCGCACAGGAACACCGCGATGCCAAACGAGATCCACACCTGCAACTGCCAAGCCTTGGTGTCACGCTGAACAAAGATGGGAGAAGAAGACATTTTCGTGGGGCCCCGCAGGGCGTTGGTTGAACACGGCACGCATGGTGCCCGCACGTCACTGGCGTGTCTGCATTGAACCGTGACAGTGGCTGGGCGCAGCCTATTCGGTATCGTTTGGAGATACTTTTTGGCCGTTTTCTCTGGCCGGTACGCCGTTTTGGCGTCACCATGCTGACCCGTCTGATCTCACGCGCACGGTGGCGGGCGACAAGCGGCTGGCCTGGGACACACGCCCGGATCAAGCCGCCAGCAACGTCTCCACCCGCTCACGCAGCAGCGCAGGCTGTACGACCGAAGGCGCCAGGGGCTCGCCCACATTCAGCCCCACGCGGCTGTAAAAACCCCTGCGGAAGGGCCGCACCATCGCGCCGCCCTGCTCGATGCGGCTGAAGTACGAGCCCCATAAATTGGTCAGGGCCATGGGGATCACCGGAGCGTGCACCCCGTCAACCTGGGCGCGCTCCAGAATCTTCACGATGCCGCCCTTGAACTCCTGCAATTGCCCGTCGCGGGTGATGCCTCCTTCCGGGAAGATGGCCAGCAGATCGCCTTCGCGCAACACCTGCGCCGCACGCTCGAAGGCCGCCTCGTAGGTCTTGGGGTCTTCCTTGTACGGCGCAATCG
>JBKCTS010000040.1:0-3078 GCA_046318695.1 Acidovorax sp. | reverse complement strand
TAAAAACCCAGAGCGCAGTGCTGCGCGGAGCGCGGCAGGCCCTGGGGGAGGGCCTGCGCGGCGCAGATCAGACCTGGTCTGCGCTCAACCCGGCCGTCTGGCTGAAGCCGCCGTCCACATACGTGATCTCGGCCGTCATGCCCGAGGCCAGGTCGGACAGCAGGAACGCCGCCACATTGCCCACGTCTTCAATCGTCACGTTGCGGCGCAGGGGCGAGGCATCGGCCACGCGGGACAGCAGCTTGCCAAAGTCCTTGATGCCGCTGGCGGCCAGCGTCTTGATGGGGCCCGCGCTGATGCCGTTGGCGCGGATGCTGCGGCCGTCTTCGGTGCGGCCCACGGCCTCGGCCAGGTAGCGCACCGAGGCTTCGAGGCTGGCCTTGGCCAGGCCCATGGTGTTGTAGTTGGGGATGGAGCGCAACGCGCCCAGGTAAGAGAGGGTGAGCAGCGACGACTTGTCGTTCAGGTAGGGCAGGGCCGCCTTGGCCATGGCCGGGAAGCTGTAGGCGCTGATGTCGTGGGCGATGCGAAAGCCTTCGCGAGAGAGGCCCTCAAGAAAGTTACCGGCAATGGCCTCGCGCGGCGCAAAGCCAATGCTGTGCACAAAGCCGTCAAACCGGGGCCACACCTGGGCCAGGTCGGCAAACATGCGCTCGATCTGCTCGTCGCTTGCCACATCGCAGTCAAACACCAGCTTGGAATTGAACTCGGCGGCAAAGTCGGTGATGCGGTCCTTGAAGCGCTCGCCCACGTAGCTGAAAGCCAGTTCTGCGCCTTGCGCGTGGCAGGCCTTGGCAATGCCGTAGGCGATGGAACGGTTGGACAGCACGCCCGTGATGAGCAGCTTCTTGCCGGTCAGAAAACCCATGTGAAAGCTCCTTATGGAATAGCGGAATGTAGGCTTGGCGCCCGGTGCATGTGGACATGCGGCTTGGGCTGTAAGCCCCCGCGAACGTAGTGCAGAATTGTCGCATGCGCCTTGTAGCAGTCTGTTCTCGTTGGGCCCGCGCGGTGGCGTGTGCTGTGTGTGGCATTTTTGTTGTCCCAACCTCATGGGCGGCCCATGCCTATTCACAGTTTGGCGACGTGAAGTACCCCCCTGGGTTTACCCATTTTGACTATGTCAACCCCGACGCTCCCAAGGGCGGTGAGATACGTTTGGTTCCGCCCATTGCGGTCACCAACTTCGACAAATTCAATCCGTTCACTTTGAAAGGAACGCCCCCTGCGGGGATGTTGGATTTGGTTTTCGAGTCCCTACTGACCGGTAATTCTGAGGAGCCATCTACGGGGTATGGCTTGCTCGCAGAAGATGTGGAGGTGCCGTCAGATGGTCTGTCAGCAACCTTCCGCATTCGCAAGGAAGCGCGATTCAGCGATGGGTCTGCGGTGATGGCCGCCGATGTGGTCCATTCTTTCAATACCCTGATGAGCAAGCAGGCATCGCCGCAGTTCAAGACGATCTTCGGGGATATCAAGAGGGTCCTGGCATTGGATGAGCGCTTGGTCAAATTTGAATTCGCAAGTCCCAATCGAGAACTCCCGCTGCTGGCGGGAAGTGTCCCGGTCTTCAGTCGGAAGTGGGGTGCTGGAAAACCTTTTGATGCTGTCATCACTGAATTGCCGATTGCATCGGGACCCTATCGGCCATCCAGTGCTCAACTGGGGCGCGACATCACGTATGTTCGTGACAAAAGCTATTGGGGTGCTGCTTTGCCGGTGCGTAAAGGGCAATACAACTTTGACCGAATTACCTACAAGCTCTACCTCGATGAAACCAGCCGCTTTGAAGGGCTCAAGGCGGGTGAATATGACTTGAAGCGAGAATTCATTTCTAAAAACTGGGCGCGTCAATACAAAGGCAAAGCGTTTGACTCGGGAGCAGTCAAAAAGCAGGTTTTCGAGCACCGCAACCCTGGTGACTTTCAGGGCTACACATTCAACGTGCGAAATCCCAAGTTCAAGGACATTCGAGTTCGCAAGGCCATTGCTTTAACGATGGATTTCGAATGGCTCAATCGACAGATGTTTTATGGCTTGTACAAGCGGGTCGAGGGGTACTTTCCGAACAGTGACTTCCACGCGTCGGGGTTGCCGGGGCCTGCGGAAATGGCTTTGCTGGAGCCGCTGCGCGACAAGTTAAACCCCGATGTTTTCGGCCCAGCTTTGCGATCACCTAGCACTCTGCCTCCATCGAGCCTGCGCGACAACCTCCGCCAAGCCAAAAAGTTGCTTGCGGACGCCGGGTGGGCCTACCGTGATGGAGCCTTGAGAAACGCCCAAGGTGAGGCGTTCGAAATGGAATACTTGAACGCACAGCCGTCATCGATAAGACTCATCGGTCCCATGCAGATTGCTTTGAAAAAGCTGGGCATTAGTCTGAAGATACGCAATGTCGATGGGGCTCTCTATCAGCAACGGATGGATGAGTTTGAATTCGAGCTGGGAAGCCTTCGCATTCCAGGGCGAAATTCTCCAGGCAGCGACCTGCTCGAATACTTTGGCTCCAAGGCTGCCGCGACGTCAGGCTCAGCCAATATGTGGGGGATTGCAGATCCTGCGGTGGACAGCCTGATTCGCTCAGTGCTCTCAGCCAAGACCAAAGCGGAGGTCTCTGCCGCAATGCGCGCACTGGATCGCGTTTTGTCCCACGGCTATTACTCGATTCCGCAGTGGTACAGCGATGAGTTTTTTGTGGGCTATCGGCCTGCAGGCTTTGTCTTGCCCTCGACAATTCCACCCTATTACCAGCCGGATTCTTGGGCTGCCGCCACGTGGTGGGCTTCGCCAGCCAACCGCTAGGGTCACATTGCATGCTCAGCTACATACTTAAACGCATCTTGTTGATGGTGCCCACGCTGCTGGGGGTGCTGCTGCTGACCTTTGTGGTCATACAGTTTGTGCCTGGCGGGCCGGTGGAGCAACTGGTGTCGCAGTTGCAGGGGCGCTCTTCCGGTGGGGAGGGCGCTTCGCCGAGTGCAGGAGCGGGGGGGGGGATTACCGTGGCCGCCAAGGGTTGAGCCCAAAGCAACTGGAGGAAATCAAGGCGCTGTACGGGTTCGACAAGCCCGCGCATGA
>JBKCTS010000039.1:0-7637 GCA_046318695.1 Acidovorax sp. | reverse complement strand
TCTCGATGTTGTACACCAGGCAGTAGATGGGGTTGTGCCCGGGCACCAAGATCACGGGAGGCAAGGTTATGAGTGGGAAGACCAAGCGCTGTTCCAACCGCGCGGCCCAGGCGCTGCGTCTGGCGGCAGCGGCCCTGCGTTCGGGCCAGTCGGCGCTGGGCGCGTACTACCGGCGCATGTGCGCGCGCATGGACAAGCCAAACGCCGTCACGGCCGCTGCCCACAAGCTGGCACGCCTGATCTACGCCATGCTCCGCCACGGGCAGGAATACACCGACCGGGGGCAGGATTACTTCGAGGAGCGCTACCGCCAGCGGGTCCTGCACAACCTCGCGCACAAGGCCAAAACCATGGGGATGCAGCTCGTCCCCTCTGACAACCTCGCTTGAAAACACCATAAAAATCAATCAGTTGTCTGGTGTTTCTTGAGAGAGCGCATCTGGGCACTACACAAATGTGACATTAAAGCTGACGCCAACATTCAGCTCTTTCAGAAGCTGCAGGGAACTGCTTTTCGTCGTCAGATACGGATAGGGGCTCTCAGTCAGGCAGCCTAAGACGACGTCCGCTTGCACAGAACGCGCCGCCAGCTTGGCAAAGTAGTCCTTGTGCGGAGCGATCTTGATCCAGAGCCACTCGAGGTGCTCATCAAGCGAAGCCTGATTACCCAGGGGCGATTGGAGAACCCAGAGATCTTCTTCCCAAGGCTTCATCTTCGAGCGCGGTGAACGCAACTCGCCTTTCAGATGGGAGTGGGTTGGCTCGAGACCAGTTTGACGTCGAATCTCATCGTGATGTTCACCCAGGCCAGAGAGCCGAAGACTGGCATCAAACTCATAGAGAAATGGGCGACGCTGATACGACAGATCTGCGACGACTCGCTTGCGGCGCCGTGATACGCGGTCAAGGCGCCGCTGAACGTTGGTTGAAACGCGGGACATAGGATGCGCCCTAACGCCCGCGTTAACAGGCGGCTGCCAGCGAAGCTGGTAGACGTCCTGTTGAACAACCAGTTAGGCTGGTGAGCCGAGGCACCCACGTAGGTTTACTCATGAGCCTCGGCCTCCCGTAGTTCGTAAAAAACAACTTGATGCTCCCTTGGCGCTTCCAATGTTCCTTGGATGTACTCGACTACAAACCGACGAGTGGGAAAGTCTAGCGCCAGTTTGGCAGACCAAGCAGCTTTGAGTGTTTCGCCTAGATAGCGCAATTGTGCTTCGGTAGCTTCGGCCCATACGCCAGGATGCTGGACGTCCAGTAAGTGAAGATGGTTCAGTGTTGCTTCAACAGACCTCTTACTATGGCCTGCCAACCAACTGTCCAGAACGGAGTCGTCTACTTGGCCCCGAAAAACCATGCCTTTCACCTCGACGAACTGCGGCCAGAGAAGCGAGGCATAGCCAACGGCCAGTGAGTAGGAGCCCATGCAACTGGTCCAGCCATCGAAGGATTCTTCGCCACCATTGTGAGCGTCCCAATCTTTGAGTTCAGGGATAAGTTGGTAGCGGTCCATGAAAAGCCTAACAACGCTTTTAGGATCATTCAGAAAACAGCCCGCCTGCCGCCTGCGGTGGTGCCACGCCCAGGTGCCGGAAGGCTGCCAGAGTGGCGATGCGCCCGCGCGGGGTGCGCTGTAAAAAACCCTGCTGGATCAGGTAGGGCTCGATCACGTCTTCGATGGTGCCGGATTCTTCGCCAATGCTGGCGGCGATGTTGTCCAACCCCACCGGGCCGCCGTCAAAGCGGTGGATCACGGCCTCGAGCAGCTTGCGGTCCATCACATCAAAGCCCTGCGGGTCCACGTCCAGCATGGCCAGGGCCTGGTCGGCGATCACTTTGGAGATGCGGCCAGCGCCCTTGACCTCGGCGTAGTCGCGCACGCGGCGCAGCAGCCGGGTGGCGATGCGGGGGGTACCGCGGGAGCGGCGGGCGATCTCGAAGCCGCCTTCGTCGTCCATGGGGGCATTGAGCAGCCCCGCGCTGCGCTTGACGATGCGCGCCAGCTCTTCGGCGGTGTAGAACTCCAGCCGCGCCACGATGCCAAAGCGGTCGCGCAGCGGGTTGGTGAGCATGCCCGCGCGCGTGGTGGCGCCCACCAGCGTGAAGGGCTGCAGGTCGAGCTTGATGCTGCGCGCCGCGGGGCCCTCGCCGTTCATGAGGTCGCGCTGGTCGTCCTCCCGCGCCGGGTAGAGGATTTCCTCGACCACGGGCGAGAGGCGGTGGATCTCGTCGATGAAGAGAACGTCGTTTTTTTCCAGGTTGGTCAGCAGCGCTGCCAGGTCCTTGGGCTTTTCCAGCACCGGGCCGCTGGTCTGGCGCAGGTTCACACCCAGCTCGGCGGCAACGATGTGGCTGAGTGTGGTCTTGCCCAGGCCGGGCGGGCCAAACAGCAGGACATGGTCCAGCGCCTCGCCGCGCTTTCTGGCCGCGCCGATGAAGATCTCCAGTTGCTCACGCGCCTTCGACTGGCCCACATACTCCTGCAGCAGCTTGGGGCGCAGGGCCCGTTCGATCGCTTCCTCCTGGGGTGAAACAGGCACAGAAGCAATGACGCGCTTTGCAGAGGCTGGGGCGAAGTCGTCGGTCTGGATGGTCATAGGGTCGGCGCGCGCACGGCCTTACTGGCTCGTCCAGGCGTGGTACCCGACACCTTCGTAGCGGAACTCTTTGTTGTTGACAACGATGTAGTCGCGTTCCGCTGCGCTGATGGTGTAGAAGTGAGCGCCGGTCGCCGGTCTGTAGAAACGGTAGATCGGGGTGCTGCCTGAGGCGGCCGCCTGGAGCGCGTACCAGATGGGGCCTTCGTATTTGAAAACCGGGTAGTTGGCACGCACCAAGTCGCTCTCAGTCTGGTTGATCGTGTAGAAATGCGCGCCGTTCGCGGTGTTGAAGAAACGGAAGACGCTGCTCAGCCCGGTCGCAGGCTGCGCATAGGCATAAAAGGCCACGTTCTCATACTGGAATTGCGGCATGGTCTGGATGACGAGGTCTCTCTCAGCCACGCTGGAGGTGTAGAAGTGCGCGCCCGACTGCACGTTGAAGAAACGGTAGATGGGGGTGCGTGCCGACGGCAGGGGTTGTGGCGCCGGGCCGCTGCCCGCAAGCCAGGTCTTGAGCGCCGCGTTGTACGCCACGTCGAACCGGCCGTAGAAGTCGGACGAGGATCGGTTGGTGCAAATGGCCGACCCACCATACAGCGTGCCGATGACCTTGCCTCCGATGAAGATCGCGGAACCGCTGCTGCCGCCTTCGGTCGTACCCTGGCTCCAGGTCACGCGGTAGAAGTTGCCGGTCGTGCCAGAGCAGGTGAACTGGGTTGCCGAGATGCTCGAGCAGCTCGATTGCCCTGCCACCGAGCCCATGCTGAGCTTGAGCAGGTCGCCGCTGGGGTGGTGCAGGCCGATGATGGATGAACCGTTGGCAACGCTGGAAGCGTCCCAGCCCGCAAATACGGCACCGGCCGGTGGGGTGTCGTTGAGCTGCATGAACGACACATCCGTATCGGCGCTGGCATACAGCAGACGTGCCCCGCCCACCTTTCTGGTGGACGAACCGTGCAGAGCTCCGCTGTTACAGCTCGAGGAGCGGAAGAACCAGTTGGTCTGCAGCGTCGAAGCGACGGTCTGCTCGGAAATGCAGTGGTTGGCACTCAGGAAATACGGAGTTCCGGAGGAATTCCCGTCATTGACCAGGGTGCCCGTGCACAGGTAAGCGCCTGCACCCTTGATGTAAACCATGCGGGCCACGGCGTTGCGCTCGCTGGCGCCCTCGTTGTAGCAGCTCGAATCCAGATTGCAGGAGTCTGCGTCGCCGATGTCTTTGGAGCCGAGCCGGGCGGCAGCCGCCAGGTCGGCTTCGGTGGGCAAGGACAGGGTCTCAAAGATGTGCGAGAGCTGTGGCACCGAGATGCGCAACGCACTCACCGGCACGCCTGGGGGCAGCTCGACCTCCAGGGTGGCTTCGCCCTCACCCGTATCGGGTGTCCACCAGGTGCGGGCGGCATCGCTGCGGTCGCCGGCGGCCTGGTTGCGCTCGATGATCTGCAGGACTTCATGCCCCGCCACCTGATACGGCTTGGCGGCAGCGGCCTGCGTGTACACGCGCAGCAGCGCACTGCCGGGCAACTGCTCGACCAGCACGCCCAGGCGCACGCCATAGGCACCCTTGGCCGCGAAACTGATGGCAGCGACCTTGCCACCTGCGGCGGTGTCCTTCCACTGCCACTGGGCAGCGGTGGACGCAGTGTTTTTTGTGGCGCCCACATCGCGGCCAACGCCCACCAGACGCGGACCCACTGTCGGTGCAATATCCACCGTCTTGGAGCGATCGATTTCACCCAACTCGACCACCGCTGCCTTGGGGGCGCTGGCCCCACTGCGGAACTTGATCAGCGGTACATCCTGAACTGCGCTGGCGGGCTGCTCCCGCGATGACACAGACGTGATCGGAGCACTGCTGAGCGACGCCGCCCCATCGCCGCCAGAGGCGCCCCCGCACGCGGACAACAGCGCGGCTGCCGCTACCGTCAAACCGGCGGCCCAGCGGCCGGTGAAGATTCGCTTCATTTCAAGTCCTTTGCTTGCTTGTGAAAACCCGACTGTCGATACTGCCCAGGCTGCGCCGCCCGTCGCGGCAAGCCATACGCACACTGTAGATTATCAGCGCGCCAGCGCCTTGAGCGCCAGCTTGATGCCGTCACTCACCCCCACATCCGCTGGCAACGCCTTGAGAGCTGCGGACGCCTCTTTGTCGTTGTAACCCAAAGCCAGCAGTGCTTGCAAGATGTCGGTCTGCGCATCACTGCGCGCAGCGCCGCCGCCTGAGGCCCCCACGTCGGCCCCGAGCTTGCCCTTGAGTTCCAGCAGCAACCGCTCAGCCGTCTTTTTGCCGATGCCAGGGACCTTGACCAGGCGACCGGCCTCTTGCAGGGTGACGGCCTGGGCCAAGTCGGCAACGCCCAGGCCCGAGAGCACCGACAAGGCCGTGCGCGGCCCCACGCCCGTTATCTTGATCAGCTCACGAAACGCCTGCCGCTCAGCGGCGGTGGCAAAACCATACAGCAGCTGCGCGTCTTCGCGGACGATGAACTGCGTGAGCAGGCTGACGCGCTCGCCCAGGGCCGGGAGGTTGTAGAACGTGCTCATGGGCACATAGACCTCGTAGCCGACGCCGTGGCAGTCCAGCAGCACCTCGGGGGGGTTCTTCTCCAGCAGGGTGCCGGTCAACTTGCCTATCATTGATGTCCTTTGCCGCGCACTGCGGCGATCCAACCGGAATTATCCGCGTGATCCTGCGCCACACCTTCACCCCCCATAACAACACGCGCCTGACCCACCTGTGCGGGCCTGCCGATGCCCACCTGCGCACCATCGAGGCGGCGTTGTCGGTGAGCATTGCGCACCGGCACGAGCAGTTCAAGGTGGATGGCCCCAAGGCCAAGGCCACCCAGGCGATGGAGCTGCTGCAGGCCCTGTACGAGATGGCCGAGCGCCCCATCGGTGAAGACTACATCCAGCTCATGCTGGCCGGTGACAGCGAACTGCTGGACGCGCCCGAGGACGCCATCATTCTCAACACCCGGCGGGCCGACCTGCGCGGCCGCACGCCCACGCAGAACCTGTACCTGCAAAACATCGCCACGCACGACATCACCTTTGGCATTGGCCCGGCGGGCACGGGCAAGACCTACCTGGCTGTGGCCAGCGCGGTCGATGCGCTGGAGCGCAGCAACGTGCAGCGCATCGTGCTCACCCGCCCTGCGGTGGAGGCGGGCGAGCGGCTGGGCTTTCTGCCCGGCGATCTGGCGCAGAAGGTGGACCCGTACCTGCGCCCCCTGTACGACGCGCTGTATGAGCTGATGGGCCACGACAAGGTGCAAAAGGCATTTGAGCGCAACGCCATCGAGATTGCGCCCCTGGCTTTCATGCGCGGCCGCACGCTCAACAACGCCTTCGTGATCCTGGACGAAGCCCAACACACCACGCCCGAGCAGATGAAGATGTTCCTCACCCGCATCGGCTTTGGATCGCGGGCGGTGGTCACGGGCGACGTGAGCCAGATCGACCTGCCCAAAGGCGCCCTGAGCGGCCTCATTGATGCCGAGCGCGTGCTCAAGCGCGTCAAGGGGATTTCCATCACGCGCTTTACCAGCGCCGACGTGGTGCGCCACCCGCTGGTGGCCCGCATCGTGGATGCGTACGACGCGCCGCGCCGCGCGGCGGCAGCCCGTGCGCGTGACTGAGCCCCGGGGAATATGCTCCTGAATTCATAGCTACTAGCGCTTACGCAACAAGCGCGATAGGCAGAAAATATCCCAAACAAATGCCCCTGAACCAACTCGCCCTGTCGCTGCAGTTCGGCCCGTTTGAGGGCGCAGCCGCGCACCGCGCCGCGCTGCCCCGCCACAAGGTCATGCGCTGGATTCGCCACGCCCTGGCCACCGATGCCGAGATCACCGTGCGCGTCGTGGGCGAGCCAGAGGGCCGCCAGCTCAACCGCGAATACCGCCGCAAGGACTACGCCACCAACGTGCTCACCTTCGACTACACGGCCGAGCCGGTGGTCACGGCCGACCTGGTGCTGTGCGCCCCGGTGATCGAGCGCGAGGCGCAGGAGCAAAACAAAACGCTGCAGGCGCACTACGCCCACATGCTGGTGCACGGTACGCTGCACGCCCAGGGCTGGGACCACGAAACCAGCGCGGCCGATGCCGACGAGATGGAAGCGTACGAGACCGACATCCTGCGCGAGCTGGGGTTTGCGGACCCGTACGCGCCCTGAGCGGGTGCGGCCGCCGCAAGGTCGCCGCTGCCGCAAAGCAGTTGCACCTTTTACCGTCGCAATCAAGACTGGCAAAGCACCCACCTGCACCTAAGATCGGCGCAATGCCGCCTGCATGAGGCCGCAGCCCAGGAGATGATTTGGATACCGCCCTGCTGCTTGCCGCCGCCTTCGTGGCGGGCGCCCTCAATGCCGTTGCCGGAGGCGGCAGTTTTCTGACCCTGCCCGCGCTGGTTTTTACCGGCGTGCCGCCGGTGGTGGCCAATGCCACAGGCACCGTGGCGCTGCTGCCGGGCTACATGGCGGGGGCGTGGGGGTTTCGGGAAGACATGCTGCCGCCGCCCGGCCTCTCGATGCGGGCGGTGGTGCTGCTGGCGCTCATCGGCGGCTCGGCCGGGGCAGCGCTGCTGCTCGTCACACCCGATGCCACCTCCCGCAAGGTGGTGCCCTGGCTGCTGCTGGCAGCCACGGCCATGTTCGCCTTCGGCCCCCGGTTGCGCCAGTGGGCCGGGGCCTCGGCACAGGGCCCTGCCAAGCCATGGAAAGCGGCCGTTGGCATGCTGGCCGTGGCGGCCTACGGTGGCTATTTCACCGGCGGGCTGGGCATCCTGCTGCTGGCGCTGTTCGGCCTGCTGGGGCAGACGCAGCTCAACGCCATGAACGGCATGAAAAATCTGGTCTCGGCCCTGCTCACCGCCATTGCCGTGGCCATCTACGCGGCGGGCGGCATCGTGCTGTGGCCGCAGGCGCTGATGATGATGGTGGCCGCCACCGCAGGTGGCTACGGCGGTGCGCGCGTGGCACGCAGACTGCCCGCCAACGTGCTGCGCTGGGGCATTGTCGCTACCGGCCGTGTC
>JBKCTS010000038.1:0-2438 GCA_046318695.1 Acidovorax sp. | reverse complement strand
CCTCTCCTCGCTGCGGTTGCTGGGTTCGGTGGGCGAGCCCATCAACCCCGAGGCGTGGATGTGGTACCACAAAAACGTGGGCGGCGAGCGCTGCCCCATTGTGGACACCTTCTGGCAGACCGAAACCGGCGGCCACGTCATCACCCCGCTGCCAGGCGCCACACCGCTGGTGCCCGGCAGCTGCACGCTGCCGCTGCCTGGCATCGCGGCTGCGATCGTGGACGAAATGGGCAACGATGTGCCCAACGGTTCGGGCGGCATCCTGGTCATCAAGCGCCCGTGGCCCAGCATGATCCGCACGATCTGGAACGACCCGGAACGCTTCAAGAAGAGCTACTTTCCCGAGGAGCTCAAGGGGTTCTACCTGGCTGGCGACGGCGCGGTGCGCAGTGCCGATCGCGGCTACTTCCGCATCACCGGCCGCATTGATGACGTGCTGAATGTGTCGGGCCACCGCATGGGCACGATGGAAATCGAATCCGCCCTGGTGGCCAAGACCGATCTGGTCGCCGAGGCTGCGGTGGTGGGCCGGCCGGACGACGTGACGGGCGAAGCCATTTGCGCCTTTGTGGTGCTCAAGCGCTCGCGCCCCACCGGCGAGGAAGCCAGGCAGATTGCCAACGAACTGCGCAACTGGGTCGCCAAGGAAATCGGCCCCATCGCCAAGCCCAAGGACATCCGCTTTGGCGACAACCTGCCCAAGACGCGCAGCGGCAAGATCATGCGCCGCCTGCTGCGCAGCATTGCCAAGGGCGAGGCGATCACGCAGGACACCAGCACCCTGGAAAACCCCGCCATCCTGGATCAGTTGTCCCAGACCAACTAGCGCCGGTTCGCACTGTTTTTGCATCTGACAAAAACAGTGTGAACAGGCCCTGATTTACTGCGCGGCCTGCGGTGGCGTCAGCGCGGCGCGCATTTGCGAGGGGCGCTGGCCAGCGCCCCTCGCGGCGCTTACTTCTGGGTGAGGATCCAAGCAGCGAGTTTCTTTGCATCTGCTTCGCTGACTTGCGCGTTCGCAGGCATGGGCACCGCTCCCCACACGCCGCTGCCGCCCTTGACGATCTTCACGGCCAGCTTGTCAGCAGCGTCTTTTTGGCCAGCATACTTTGCCGCCACGTCCTTGTAAGACGGCCCCACCAGTTTCTTGTCCACAGCGTGGCAAGCCATGCAATTCTTGGACGTCGCCAGTGCCATGTCGGCCATGGCGGGCGCCGCCACAGTCAGGCTCAAAGTGAGGGTCATCAGGGTCCGCTTCATGGTGGGAAGTCCTGCGGTTGGGTTACAGTGACGGCAGTGAAAGTGTAGTGAAGAGGGTTGACCCGAGAGCGCGCGTGGGCAACCTGTCACGTTTGTAGTTTGCGGGGGAATTTTTCATGTATTTGTTGGGCCTGTCACTGGTGCTTTTGGCGCTGAAGTATTTTGAAATCGGTCCCGTTGCGACCTGGTCGTGGTGGGTGGTGCTTTCGCCGTTTGCCGCCACGGCAGCCTGGTGGGCCTGGGCCGACGCTTCGGGATATACCAAGCGCAAGGCCATGGAAAAGATGGATCGGCGCAAGCAGGACCGGATCAATAAGCACAAGGAGGCCCTGGGAGTGCAGACGCGCAAGCCACGTTAAGCGAGCGGGCGGCTTGCTATCGCTTGTGTGAAAAATGCCTGTTGCGATAGGTGTTCAACAACAGGCTTTGCCGGCTTTTGCCGCGACAAGGAACGCTCTTCCTACACGGAAAAGCGCAAGGCCGCCTTGGCGGCCAGCGGGGTCAATATGCGTCCAGCACCGCGCCCTTGCTGGCGCTTGATGCATTGAACGCAAACTTGGCCTGCACCCCGCGCGTGTAGCGCGGTGTCGGTGCCGTCCACGCGGCACGGCGTTGGGCGATTTCCTCGTCGCTCACGTTCAGTTGCAGCAGCAGCTGGCGCGCGTCGATGGTGATGCTGTCGCCTTCGTTCACGAAAGCGATGGTGCCGCCCGCAGCCGCTTCAGGCGCTACATGGCCCACCACCATGCCCCAGGTGCCGCCCGAGAAGCGTCCATCGGTGATGAGACCCACGCTTTCGCCCAGGCCCGCGCCAATGAGCGCGCCCGTGGGTGCCAGCATCTCGGGCATGCCCGGACCGCCCTTGGGGCCCAGATAGCGCAGCACCATCACATCGCCCGCCTTGATCTTGCCGTCCAGGATGGCCTGCAGGGCAGACTGCTCGTCGTCAAAGACGCGGGCAGGCCCCGTGATCACGGGGTTCTTCAGGCCGGTGATCTTGGCCACAGCGCCTTCAGGGCTCAGGTTGCCCTTGAGGATGGCCAGGTGGCCTTCGGCATACATCGGGTTACCAATGGGGCGGATCACATCCTGGTCGGCGCGTGGCTCATCGGGCACATCCTGGAGCACTTCGGCCACGGTCTTGCCTTCGATGGTGATGCAGTCTCCGTGCAGCAGAC
>JBKCTS010000037.1:0-2201 GCA_046318695.1 Acidovorax sp. | reverse complement strand
GATGGCTACACGCTGCTGCTCAACCACATTGCCATGGCGACGATGCCCGCGTTGTACCGCAAGCTGGCCTTCAACGTGCCGAACGACTTCGAATACCTGGGCATGATCAACGAAGTGCCCATGACGCTGATCGCACGGCCTTCCATGCCCGCCAACAACTTCAAGGAACTGACGGCCTGGATCCAGCAGAACAAGGGCAAGATCAACATCGGCAACGCAGGCCTGGGCGCTGCCTCGCACCTGTGCGGCCTGATGTTCCAAAGCGCGATACAGGTGGACATGACGTCCGTCCCTTACAAGGGCACCGCCCCGGCCATCACCGACCTGATCGGCGGTCAGATCGACCTGCTGTGCGACCAGACCACCAACACCACTCCGCAGATCGAAGGCAAAAAAGTCAAGGCCTTTGCCGTGACCTCGCCCCAGCGCCTGACCACCCCGGCCCTCAAGGACTTGCCCACGCTGGCGGAGTCGGGGCTCAAGGATTTCAACGTGAGCATCTGGCACGGCCTCTACGCGCCCAAGGGCACTCCGGCCGACGTGCAAAAGAAAATCAGCGAAGCCCTGAAGGTGGCCCTGAAGGACCCTGAGTTCATCAAGAAGCAGGAAGCCCTGGGCGCGGTCATCATCACCGACAAGCGCGTGGACGGTGCCGAGCACAAGAAGTTCGTTGCTGCCGAAATCGACAAGTGGGGTGCCGTGATCAAGGCCGCTGGCGCCTACGCAGACTGAGCGTCGGGCAAGCGCTGGCGAGACGCTGGCGCTCGCAGGCAGCCCGGCCTGCCCAAAAGACCCACCCACTTGAGCCACCGGAATGCACGGTGGCTTTTTTTTGCCTGTGTGACTGGTGCGTCGGCGGGCCGCTGCGGGCCCGGCGGAGCTACGCGGTATCCATCCGACGGCCCGGCGCAGTTACCCTAAAAACGGCAGTTGGATGCATTTGCCAGCGCTGCTGTAGGGGTGCCAGGCAAGGCGCGACGACGCGGCAGGCTCGTGCCTGCAAGGAGGAGCAACACGGCATGGCGCTCCAAAAGCGGCGCTGGCAAGTGCATAGCGCCGTCACCCCCGGGGTGACGCTGCGAAAATAACGCAAGGCTTGATTCCACGCCGCGTGCGCCAAGATTACAAGCGGTCAACTGCCGTTTTTAGGGTTACCGTACAACGGCGGCATACCCGACCCGAAAGGCCCGACCGAACGGCGCGGGGCCAACCGACCCGCTGTCTACACCCCCCAGACCACATCCTTGCCGTCGCTGGCGCTGCGACGCAGCATCTCGATGAACGGCGCTGCGCGCTGGCGCAGCCGCACGGTGTCGGCCCGCTCTGCCGCGGCAGCCGAATCTTCTTCGGTACTTGTGGCCGGGCGCTGCGCCTCATCGGCGGCCACGGTCGCCTGCAGGGCGGCAATGGCGTCGGGGATCTGGGCCACGGTGATGATGCCGCTGCCTCCAGGGGCCTTGCCAATGATCTCGAGCATCTGGCGGCCCTGGGGCTCCAGCATGATGAGGTCGGCCGTCGCGAGGGACTTGAACTTGTAGAGCATCGTGCGTGACCAGTGAGGGATGGTGAACGGATCGCCCCATTGTGCAGCACCAGGCAGCGCGTCAGGATGGCCCTATGGACACCCTGTTGTTGAAGCCCAAACCATTCTCATATGAATGTTTTTCGGGTGGGTGATGGGCCAGCCGGACTTGACTTAGCTAGGCCGCGTGGGCGGCTTGCAGGGCTGCGCGCTCCCGGGCTGTCGCGCTCAGAGGCAGCGCCGTAGCGCGGACGATATCAAGGTAATGCGCCAATGGCGGGGTGGCCAGGCCAGGCACCTTCGCATCGTCGTCGTAGCGGCGCAGCCGGATGGCCTCCTTTGCAAACGGCTGGCAAGCAAAACACTCTGCATCGGGTGCGGTCATGGGCCCACCCTGCAGCACCAGACTGTGCTGCGATGCGGGGGACAGCGTCTCCCAATAGCCTGGCTCCACGGCGCACAGGTAACGCTTGGCGTCCACGTGCAAGCGTATGGGCTCCAGTACCGCATCGGGCAGCAGACTGCGCAAGAAAGGAAGCGCCACATACTGGTGCAGGTCGTCGTGCCCGGCGGTGTTGCCGGCAGGGGCGAGCAAGTGGCCCAGATCGTGCAGCAGTGCTGCCGCGATGGTGGCTGGTGTTTCGCCAGCCTGCTCGGCCAGTTGGGCGCACTGCAGGGC
>JBKCTS010000036.1:0-3660 GCA_046318695.1 Acidovorax sp. | reverse complement strand
CCAAGCTGGTCACCGTGCACCAGCCCATCGTCTGACACGCACCCACGACAGGAATACACGCATGCTGCAAATCACATCCCACCCCATCCGCTCCCTGACAGCCGGCACGCTTGTGTACCTGTACGCTGGCGTCGCACTTGCCCCCGAGGGCCATAGCCAGCACGCAAGCCACTGGCATGCGACTGACCTCTGGGGCTTCGTGATTGTCGGAGCGCTGCTGGCCGTGGCTGCCTGGCGCGGCCGCAAGTAAGGACGGCGGGAGCTTGCATGATTCCAGGCGAACTACTCATCGACAACGGCGAACACGCACTCAACACCGGGCGCCGCACCGTGACGCTGGTGGTGTGCAACACCGGCGACCGGCCGATCCAGGTCGGCTCGCACTACCACTTTGCCGAAACCAACCATGCCCTGCTCTTTAACCGCCCCAACGCGCGCGGCATGCGGCTGAACATCGCATCGGGCACGGCGGTGCGGTTTGAGCCCGGACAGGAGCGCACCGTCGAGCTTGTGGAGTACGCGGGCGACCGCCGTGTGTATGGCTTTCGGGGCCTCATCCATGGCGCGTTGTAGCAATTTACAAGAAAAATAGGCCGCCTACGCCTGACTGATAAGCTTTTAGTGCTATTTATTTTATAGCAATCTGTTTTCGCGGAGCACCCCCTATGGCAACCATTGGACGACGCGCGTATGCCGAAATGTTCGGCCCTACCGTGGGCGACCGCGTGCGCTTGGCAGATACCGAGCTCATCCTTGAAGTCGAGGCCGACCACACCCTGCGCGCCGGCAGCTATGGCGAGGAAGTGAAGTTTGGCGGCGGCAAGACCATCCGCGACGGCATGGCGCAAAGCCAGCGCACCAACGCCGGTACGGGAACAGGCTCAGCCGGTGCGGGTGCGGCCGACACCGTGCTGACCAATGCCCTCATCGTCGATCACACCGGCATCTTCAAGGCCGACATCGGCCTCAAGGCTGGCCGCATCGCCGCGATCGGCAAGGCTGGCAACCCCGACACCCAGCCGGGCGTGGACATCATCATCGGCCCCGGCACCGAAATCATCAGCTGCGAGGGCAACATCGTCACCGCAGGCGGTAGCGACAGCCACATCCACTTCATTTGCCCCCAGCAGATTGAAGAAGCCCTGGCCAGCGGCATCACCACCATGCTGGGCGGCGGCACCGGCCCGGCCACCGGCACGCTGGCCACCACCTGCACCTCCGGCCCCTTCAACATGGAGCGCATGTTGCAGGCGGCCGATGCCTTCCCGATGAACCTGGGCTTTCTTGGCAAGGGCAACGCCAGCCTGCCCGATGCCCTGCACGAGCAAATCAGCGCGGGCGCCATTGGTCTGAAGCTCCACGAAGACTGGGGTACCACCCCTTCAGCCATCAGCAATTGCCTGGACGTGGCCGACCAGACCGATACGCAGGTGGCCATCCACTCCGACACGCTCAATGAATCGGGCTTTGTGGAAGACACCATCGCGGCGGTGGCCGGGCGCGGCATCTGCGCGTTTCACACCGAAGGCGCAGGCGGCGGCCATGCCCCGGACATCCTGCGCGTGGTGGGCGAAGCCAACTTTCTGCCCAGCTCCACCAACCCCACCATGCCGTACACGCACAACACGCTGGACGAGCATGTGGACATGCTCATGGTGTGCCACCACCTGGATGCCAGCATTGCCGAAGACCTGGCCTTTGCCGAAAGCCGAATCCGCAAGGAAACCATCGCGGCCGAGGACATCCTGCACGACCTGGGCGCCATCAGCATGATGAGCAGCGACAGCCAGGCCATGGGGCGCGTGGGCGAGGTCATCCTGCGCACCTGGCAGACAGCGCACAACATGAAGGCGCAGCGCGGCACCCTGCAGGGCGACACCGCCCGCCATGACAACACGCGCATCAAGCGCTACGTCGCCAAGTACACCATCAACCCCGCCATTGCCCACGGGATCAGCCACGAAGTGGGCTCGCTCGAAGTGGGCAAATGGGCGGATATCGTGATCTGGAAGCCCGCATTCTTCGGGGTAAAGCCCGCGCTCATCCTCAAGGGCGGGCTGATTGCCATGGCAGCCATGGGCGACCCCAACGCCTCCATCCCCACACCGCAGCCCGTGCACTACCGACCCATGTTCGGCGCGTTTGGTGGAGCCATTGCCAAGACCTCGCTCACCTTCGTATCACAAGCGGGCCTGAACGCAGGCATTGCCGAGCGCTTTGGGCTGGCCAAGCGGCTCAGTGCCGTGCGCAACATCCGCGGCGTGCGCAAGCAACACATGGTGCACAACAGCTACACACCCAAGATGGAAATCGACGCGCAAACCTACACCGTGCGCGCCGACGGCCAGCTGCTCACCTGCGAGCCCGCCACCGTGCTGCCGATGGCGCAGCGCTACTTTTTATTCTGAGGCCTGGATCCTATGAGCTCCATCGTGCAACACCTGCTGATTCGACTGGACGACCTGAGCGACCCGCGCATCGAGGCCTTCATGCAAGAGCACCTGACCGACATGTATGCCGTCTCGCCCCCCGAAAGCGTGCACGCGCTGGACATGGACCGGCTGCGCCAGCCCGACATCGCCTTCTGGTCGGCCTGGTTACCGGGGGACGGCAGCGGCGGCGTTCTGGCGGGCACGGGCGCGCTCAAGCGGCTGGATGCGCGCCATGCCGAAGTGAAATCGATGCGCACCCGCGCCCACCACCGGGGCCAAGGCATCGCGCGTCAGATGCTGGCCCACCTGCTGCAGGAGGCCAGCGCGCGCGGCTTTTCCCGCGTGAGCCTGGAGACCGGAACGCAACCCTTTTTTGAACCCGCGCGGCAGCTCTATCTGAAAAATGGTTTCGTCGAATGTGGCCCCTTTGCCGACTACGGCCCCGACCCGTACAGCTTTTTCATGACCCGCACGCTGTAAACAAACGCGCTCAAAAGGCTTGAGGAAGCTCTGCATAACCCTCGCGAGGATGCGCTGGTGCGGATCGGGATAGGCCACAAGGCGCTTTTTGCAGCCAATAGCATGGCTATTGGCAATAAAAGCAACGCCGTGGACTGCCCGAGCCCGCGCCCGCGCAGACCGCAGGGAGTTATGCAGAGGTTCCTTGAGCCTCTGGCACACAATACTCGCTTGCCCGCTGCAGTCCAAGAACCTCCATGCTCCAAGCCTCCAAGCTCATCCCCCAAGGCCAAGGCCTCGCGCCCGTGCTCGTCAAGCGCGCTTCCACCATCGAGCTGGACTGGGACGTGCGCCAGAAAAGCCGCTTTGCCGCCACCGACTCCCTGGGGCGCGAACTGGGCATCTTCCTGCCGCGTGGCACGCTGGTGCGTGGCGGCGATGTGCTGGTCGCCGAAGACGGTTCCATGGTGCGCGTGATTGCTGCGCCACAGCCCGTGCTGGTCATCACCCACTGCCAACACCACGGCACCCCGTTTGACCTGACCCGCGCCGCCTACCACCTGGGCAACCGCCATGTGCCCATCGAGCTGCAACCCGACCACCTCAAGATCGAACCCGACCATGTGCTGGCCGACATGCTGCGCGCCATGCACCTGATCGTCACCGAACAAAACCTGGCCTTTGAGCCCGAAGGCGGCGCTTATGCAGCCGGGCACGGCACAGGGCACCACCACAGGGGTGCTGGGCATGACCATGGGCATGACCATCA
>JBKCTS010000035.1:0-8457 GCA_046318695.1 Acidovorax sp. | reverse complement strand
GGCTGGCTTGTCGGTGATTTACTTTGCTGGCTTATCCTGGAAGCTGGTGCTGCCGCCCGTGCTCATCGGCGGCCTGGGGATTTTCGCGTTGGTGCTGCTGAGCGACCCGTTGTGCGCCGACGGCGTGCGCTGGTCCGTCTTGCACGACTACCAGCAGCAGCGCATCTGCACGCTGCTGGACCCCACCCGCGACCCGCTGGGCAAGGGCTTTCACATCATCCAGGGAATGATTGCGATTGGCTCCGGCGGCCTTTGGGGCAAGGGCTTCATGGCCGGTACGCAGACGCACCTGGAATTCATCCCCGAACGCACCACCGACTTCATCTTTGCCGCGTTTTCCGAAGAGTTCGGCCTGGCGGGCAATGTGTTCCTGCTGGTGTGTTTCCTGCTGCTGGTATGGCGCGGTCTGACGATTGCGGCAGGCGCAACCACGCTGTTTGGCCGTCTCATGGCGGGCGCGGTGTCGATGATCTTCTTCACCTATGCCTTTGTGAACATGGGCATGGTCAGCGGCATCCTGCCCGTGGTGGGGGTGCCGCTGCCCTTCATCAGCTACGGTGGCACGGCCATGGTGACCCTGGGGCTTGCGCTGGGCATTCTGATGTCTGTGGCCCGCGCCCAGAAGCAGGACCTCAATGACCCACGGGCAGCGCTGTACGCCCCGTTGACCTGAACGGCCCTGCGCCGCACCAGGCATGCATGGCGGCCTAAAATGGCCGCATGAACCTACGCTCCAACACCGCTGCGCCCCAGCGCGCAGCCACCAGCCAGCGCATCGACGTTGCGCGGGAACTGCTGCTCTCGCCTTTTGGCCTGGATGACAGCCATCTGGCCCGCGCGCTGGCCGAGATCCGCACGCACCAGGTGGATGATGCCGACCTGTACTTCCAGTACACACGCAGCGAAGGCTGGAGTCTGGAGGAGGGCATCGTCAAAACGGGCTCGTTCAGCATTGACCAGGGCGTGGGCGTGCGGGCGGTCAGCGGCGAGAAGACGGCCTTTGCCTATTCGGACGACATTTCTGAAGCCTCGTTGCTCGACGCGGCGCGCACTGTGCGGTCTATTTCGGCTGTTGCGCAAGCTGGTAAAGTGCAGATTGCTCCTAAAAAAGTAGCGGCTGGCCGCAGCCTGTATCCGGGCGTTGATCCCATCGCATCGATGGACAGCACCGCCAAGGTTGCCTTGCTGGAGCGCCTGGAGCAGCGCGCCCGCGCCAAGGACCCGCGCGTGGCGCAGGTCATGGCGGGTCTGGCCAGTGAATACGATGTGGTGCTGGTGGCCCGCGCTGACGGCACGCTGGCCGCCGACGTGCGGCCTCTGGTGCGCCTTTCGGTCACCGTGATCGCCGAACAAAACGGGCGTCGCGAGGTGGGTTCGGCCGGTGGCGGGGGGGCGTTTCGGCCTGGCCTATTTCGACGATGAGCAGGTGGGCAAGTACGTGGACGAGGCTGTGAATGCCGCCCTGGTCAACCTGGAGTCCCGCCCCGCCCCCGCAGGCGAGATGACTGTGGTGCTGGGCTCAGGCTGGCCGGGCATTCTGTTGCACGAGGCCATCGGCCACGGGCTGGAAGGCGACTTCAATCGCAAGGGTTCCAGCGCGTTCAGCGGCCGCATCGGCCAGCGCGTGGCGGCCAAGGGCGTGACCGTGCTGGACGACGGCACCATTGCCGACCGACGTGGATCGCTGAACGTGGACGACGAAGGCCATGCCAGCCAGCGCAACGTGCTCATTGAAGACGGCATCCTCAGGGGCTACATCCAGGACTCGCTCAACGCCCGTCTGATGGGCGTGGCTCCCACCGGCAATGGCCGCCGCGAGAGCTACGCGCACATCCCCATGCCGCGCATGACCAACACCTACCTGCTGGGCGGCGACAAGGACCCGCAGGAAATCATCGCCAGCATCAAAAAGGGCCTGTACGCCAGCAACTTCGGCGGCGGGCAGGTGGACATTACCTCCGGCAAGTTCGTGTTCTCGGCCAGCGAGGCTTACTGGGTGGAAAACGGCAAGATCCAGTACCCCGTCAAGGGTGCGACCATCATTGGCAGCGGCCCTGAGTCGCTCAAGAAGGTGACGATGGTCGGCAACGACATGCGCCTCGATAGCGGCGTGGGCACCTGCGGCAAGGAAGGCCAGAGCGTGCCGGTGGGGGTGGGGCAGCCCACGCTGCGCATTGAGGGGCTGACCGTGGGCGGTACGGCTTGATTGTGGCCCCCGGGCCCGCAGGCGATCTGGCACGTAAAACCGCGTCTTTTCGGCCAAGGCGGGTTTGCAAATCCTCGCGATACCTGCGAGTTACGCTGTGGTGTGCGCCTTGCCCTGACCAAAAGTTAATGCAGTGTTGCTGGACGGGGGGCCACGCCTGAGGGGTATTCGGATTGATTTCGGATAGCGCAGTGCGCTGCAAGCGCACAATAGAGCGATGCCCGTTCAGCGCTCGAGTCAGCAGCTCACACTGCATTCTTTCGGAGAGATCAGCCGCTTCCTGCGCGAAGACGTCGCCGACGATGAGTCGCGCCAGTTGCGCGAAAGCCTGGGCGCTCTGTCGGAACAGATCGACTCTGTGGTGCGCATCCGCCGCACCAGCACCGATACCGCGGACATCATCCAGGGGGTTGAGGCACTGGCGGCCTGTATCCGTGAACACCAGTTTTTCATCTCAGGGCTGGGTTCGGGCTGGCACGGTTTGTATGAGTTCGGGTCTTACCAAGGGGCCCTGCGTGAGCTGCGCCGCGCCCTCGACCAATGGCAGCAGACGCTCCAAAGGCGCAGTTCCCGCGAGCGTGACAGCTTCGATGCGTTTGAGTTGCTGGCATGGCGCACCCTCGGCGAGGCGCTGCTGCTCATTGATATGTACGAGCAAGGCGGCCACCTGTCGAGCGAACTGCCGGGCCCGCACGTTGACCCTGCCGGGGCGGTGACGCGGATGTTGGGCTGGCTCGGCCGATGGCGCCGGTAGGGGTTGCCGTGGGCGTACGCGCCCCATGTCGTTGGCAACCGCTGCGGCAAAAATCACTCCACGGCGTGCCACAGCCGCCCCGGCGCGCCCTGGGGCTGACCGACCAGGCGCCGCTGCCCGTCGCATTCGCCCGCAAGCTGGTCATCACCCGTTGCCTGTTTGCAACAGGTGCGAGTGGCCGTTTCCGGCGCGTCCTGTGCTACATTGAAGGCATGTCCTTGTGCAATGTGTTTTATTTTTGGTTTTTTATCTCGGTCCGAGGCGGATGAGAGGAAAACGCGCAAGCAAACACAACCTTCCCATACCAACCGCCGACGCTGCAAAGCCCGGCGGTTTTTGTTTTCTCAGCCTTCCATTTTTTAGCCATTCATAGACCACGAGGAACGACCATGACGGCCCAAGCCACCCCGACCAGCGATGCCTGGTACCGAAGCGTCGACAAAACGAGCCAGACCGACGACGAACGTATCAAGGACATTACCGTGTTGCCCCCTCCCGAGCACCTGATCCGCTTTTTCCCGATTGGCGGCACGCCTGTCGAAGCGCTGATCAAGCAGACCCGCAAGACCATTCACGACATCATGGCCGGAGACGACGACCGCCTGCTGGTTGTCATCGGGCCCTGCTCGATTCACGACCCGGTGGCTGCGCTCGAATACGCTCGCAGACTGCGCGCGGTGCGCGAGCAATACAAGGACACGCTGGAGATCGTGATGCGCGTGTATTTCGAAAAGCCGCGCACCACCGTGGGTTGGAAGGGTCTCATCAACGATCCCTACCTGGATGAGACCTACCGCATCGACGAGGGCCTGCGCATTGCGCGGCAGCTGCTGATCGACATCAACCGCCTGGGCGTGCCCGCGGGCAGCGAATTCCTGGACGTGATCTCGCCCCAGTACATTGGCGATCTCATCAGCTGGGGCGCCATCGGCGCGCGCACCACCGAAAGCCAGGTGCACCGCGAACTTGCGTCCGGCCTGTCGGCACCCATTGGCTTCAAAAATGGCACCGACGGCAACATCCGCATTGCCACCGACGCCATCCAGTCGGCCAGCCGAGGCCACCACTTCCTGTCGGTGCACAAGAACGGGCAGGTCGCCATCGTCAACACCAACGGCAATCAGGATTGCCAAGTCATCCTTCGCGGAGGCAAGGCGCCCAACTACGACGCAGCCAGCGTTGCCGCAGCCTGCCAAGACCTGGAGGCCGCCAAGCTGCCCGCCACCCTGATGGTGGACTGCAGCCACGCCAACAGCAGCAAGCAGCATGAAAAGCAGCTCGATGTCGCTCGCGACATTGCGGGCCAGGTGGCGGGTGGCTCGCGCAGCATTTTTGGCTTGATGATCGAGAGCCACCTCACGGCAGGCGCGCAGAAGTTCTCGCCGGGCAAGGACCAGCCTGGCGCGCTGGAGTACGGCAAGAGCATCACCGATGCCTGCCTGGGCTGGGACGATTCCCTGCAGGCGCTGGCCGACTTGTCGGCGGCCGTTGAAATGCGCCGCACCCGCTGAGCGGTGCCTGCCCAGCGCTTGAGCACAGGCCACTTCGGGAGCACAGGCGCGCGCGCGTGGCGGCCCGGAGTCTGTGTCGCCCGCCGCGATGAACGATGTTCAGGCTGAAATCAGTATAAAAATAGCCTGTTACGCGCGACTGTATTGGGTTTTCAGCTATCGATTTGATAGTGATCGCAAAAGCTTGTCGTGGATGCCGCCAAACCCGCCATTGCTCATGCACACGATGTGGTCTCCGGGGCACGCTGCTTCCGTCACCTGGTTGACCAGGGTGTCAATGTCGGGCGCGGTGCGCGCGCGCATGCCCTGCCCAACGCCCAGCGGGGCCAGTGCCTGCTCCGCATCCCAGTCCAGACCGGCGGTGTGGCAAAACGCCAGGTCGGCAGGCTCCAGCGCCCAAGGCAGCTGAGACTTCATTGCGCCCAGCTTCATGGTGTTGCTGCGCGGCTCGAACACCGCCAGGATGCGCGCGTCGCCGCCCAGGCTGCGGCGCAGACCATCCAGCGTTGTGCGAAGGGCCGTGGGGTGGTGTGCAAAGTCGTCATACACCGCAATGCCGCGCACCGTGCCCCGGAGTTCCATCCGCCGCTTGACGTTCTGGAACGCACCCAATGCCTCGGCCGCCTGCGAGGGTGCCACGCCCACATGCTGCGCCGCCGCGATGGCCGCCAGGGCGTTGAGCTGGTTGTGCACCCCCGTCAGGCTCCACTGCACCCGCGCCACCCGCTGGCCCCGATACAGCACATCAAATGCGTGGGGCGGGCCGTCGGCCGCAAAGTCGCTCACGGCCGCGCCGAAGCCCGTGGTTTCGCTCCAGCAGCCCATGTTGAGCACGCGGGCAAGGCTTTCCTCCAGCCCATTGACCACCACGCGCCCCGAGGGGGCCACCGTGCGCACCAGGTGGTGAAACTGCCGCTCGATGGCCGCCAGGTCGTCAAAGATGTCGGCGTGGTCGAACTCCAGGTTGTTGAGCACGGCGGTGCGCGGGCGGTAATGCACAAACTTGCTGCGCTTGTCGAAGAAAGCGGTGTCGTACTCGTCGGCTTCGATGACGAACAGCGGGGCTGTGCCCAGTGGGGCGTTTGTGGGCTGGGGCCGCTGCGGCGCGCCCAGGCGGGCCGAGATGCCAAAGTTCAGGGGCACGCCACAGATCAGAAAGCCAGGCTGCAGCCCCGCGCTTTCCAGCACCCACGCCAGCATGGAGGTGGTGGTTGTCTTGCCGTGCGTGCCTGCCACGGCCAGCACATGCCGTCCCTGCAGCACATGCTCGGCCAGCCACTGCGGGCCGCTGGTGTAGGGCAGCCCGGCGTCAAGAATCGCTTCCATCAACGGAAACTTGGGCTCGCCGCTGGCCAGACGCGTGCGGCTGACCACGTTACCGACCACAAACATGTCCGGCTTGAGCGCGAGCTGCTCAGCGGCAAAACCCTCGATCAGATCAATGCCAAGCGACCGCAACTGGTCGCTCATGGGGGGATAGACGCCCGCATCGCAGCCCGTCACGGTATGGCCCGCCTCGCGTGCCAGCGCGGCAAGCCCGCCCATGAAGGTGCCGCAGATGCCCAGGATGTGTATGTGCATGGGCGACGATTCTACGTTTTAGATCTTATAAGCCTGCAGCGCAAGTCAAACCGACGCTTACAGCTATAAAAACAGTAGTGAAAGCCTGGTGTCCGGGTGTGGTCTGGGGCCAAGCCATCGAGCCGCGCCGCGCCAACGGCCACAATGGGGGCTGCTACGCCGCGACCCGCAACTGCCCTCCATGCACACCCCTCTGAGCCAGGAAATCGCCCAAACCACCGCCCGGCTGGCCGTGGAAGAGGGGCTCGAATGGGGGGCTGCCAAGCGCCGCGCTGTCCGGCAGATGGGCCTGCCCGCCCGCACGCCGCTGCCCGATAACGACTTGGTGGAGGATGCGGTGCGCGAGTACATCGCGCTGTTTTGTGCCGACACCCAGCCGCGGGAACTTCGCGCCCTGCGCCAACTGGCTCTGGTCTGGATGGATCGCATGGCGGCGTTTCGTCCGCATCTGGCCGGTGCCGTCTGGCATGGCACCGCAACGCGTCTTTCGGACATCTACATCCAACTGTTCTGCGATGATTCCAAGTCGGCCGAAATTGCGCTCATTGACCACAATGTGGATTACGAGCCGCGCACGGTCACGGGTTTCCACGGGGAGTCGGTCGAGGCCTTGAGCCTGGGCAGCAAGTCGCCAGAGCTCCATGAAATCATCGGCGTTCACCTGATGGTGTATGACCTCGATGACCTGCGCGGTGCCTTGCGTGCCGACTCCAAGGGCCGCAGCCCCCGGGGCGATATCACCGCGGTTCGGCGGCTGCTTCAGGAAAATATTGATTCATGACCTCTGGTGATCAATCCGATCAGGCGCTGGACGCCAAGGGCGACGCGCCCACTTCCGTCAATCGCCGCCGTCTGCTGTATGCCGGGGTGGCGGGCGCTGCGGCTCTGGGCGGTGCAGGCTACGCGTGGTGGAAGTTCCAGCCTCATGCGATGCAGGCGGGGGCCGAGCAGGCGCTGTGGAAGATGGAGTTTGAGCGACCTGAAGGCGGCACGCTGGTCATGCAGGCCATGGCAGGCAAGCCCCTGCTCCTGAATTTTTGGGCCACCTGGTGCCCGCCCTGTGTGGAGGAGTTGCCCATGCTCGACGCGTTTTTTCGTGAGCACAAGGCCAGGGGCTGGCAAGTCGTGGGCCTGGCCATTGACCAACCCTCGGCCGTTCGGAAGTTCCTCGCGCAGATTCCGCTCGAATTTCCAACCGGCATGGCGGGCCTGGGCGGCACAGACCTGAGCCGCTCGCTCGGCAACCTGACCGGCGGATTGCCCTTTACGGTGGTGTTCGGCGCGAACGGCCGCGTACTGCATCGTAAAATGGGGCAAATCACGGCGCAAGACCTGCAAAATTGGTCGAACCTGGGTTGATCCGTTTGCGGCATGGGTTGCCTGGATTGACTGTTTATTTGCTGGAGTTCACGAAAATTGCCGTGGTTTGCCGTGGTTAGGCTGAAATTGGAGTAAATTCGCGCCCTGTTCAGTTTTATAGCTGCTGGAGCTTCCATGGATCTGCGAAAACTCAAAACCCTGATCGACCTCGTTTCCGAATCGAACGTTTCCGAACTCGAAATCACGGAGGCCGAAGGCAAGGTCCGCATCGTCAAGAGCGGCGGCGCGGTGGTGCAGCAATACATGCCCGCCCCGGCCCAGGCTCCCGCCGCTGCTCCGGCGGCAGCGCCGGTGGCTGAACTGCCAGCCCCGGCAGCCGCTGCCGCCCCGGCCGGACACATCGTCAAGTCGCCCATGGTGGGCACGTTCTACCGTTCGTCCAGCCCTGGCGCCAAGCCGTTTGTAGAGTTGGGTAGCCAGGTCAAGGAAGGCGAGACGATCTGCATCATCGAGGCCATGAAGATCCTTAACGAGATCGAGGCCGACAAGTCGGGCACCGTGACCCGAATCCTGGGCGAGAACGGCCAAGCCGTGGAATACGGACAACCTCTGTTCGTCATCGAATGAGGTTCCCATGTCCAAAAAGATCGATGTCGCCCATCGCGGCGGTCATGCCAAAGGCCAGGCGCAGCAAATTGCGCTGGCACGCGTCAGCGTCAGGGCGATGAGCCGCGAGAGAGCTTATGTTTAAGAAAATACTGGTCGCCAATCGCGGCGGTCTTGCCAAATGCAAGGCGCAACAAATTGCGCTGGCACGCGCCAGCGTGCGGGCGATGAGCCGCGAGGCAGCTTATGTTTAAAAAGATTCTTGTCGCTAATCGCGGCGAACTCGCCCTCCGAATCCAGCGAGCGTGTCGGGAACTCGGGGTCAAAGCGGTCATGGTGTATTCCGAAGCCGACCGCGACGCGAAATACGTCAAGCTGGCCGAAGAAGCCGTGTGCATCGGGCCCGCCCCTTTCATGCTGGCATCTGGCAACGGATGCCAGCATTCCTTTTTTTCCAGGAGTTGCCGCGATGTTTGAGC
>JBKCTS010000034.1:0-2621 GCA_046318695.1 Acidovorax sp. | reverse complement strand
GCAGCCGGATTGCCCGCGGAGGGCGCGGCCGCTTCTGCGGCCGGTAGTTTTTGCCTACTTGCCGAGGCTGAAGAGGCATCCTGGACTGCGGCGCGTTTGTGAGACTCGGCAAGAGGCGCTGGAGTGGGCTCGGTCTGGGGCGGGATGGGCGCGGCGGCCACGGTGGGGGGCGATGCAGGAAGGGCCGTTGTGTCACCGGCCAGGCGCGGGGCTGCTGGGGCCTGTGCGTCACGGATGGTGGGGGCTGTTTTGACCGGGGGGCCGACGGGCTGGGGCGCGGGTGCAGCGGGCGTTGGCGCGGTGGTCGGGCCTGATGAACGGGCAGTTTCGCGGGCGGTTGCATCGGCGGTTGCACGGGCGGCGTCAGGCTCAGGCGCCGGGGCTGTTGGCTCCGAACCTTGTTCTGTGGTGCGAGCCGCAGGCGCCACTGCAGCGGGCGCAGCCATGGGGGTCCGGCGCTGGCCGTAGGCGATCTCTTTCTCTTCGGGCGTTCCGCGTTCGAACTGCAACATCAGCAAACCGGTAAGCCCTATCACGGCCACCGTGGCCAGTGCCGAGATCTTCCAGCGTGGCTGGTTGGCGGCAGTGCGGCTGGGGGCATGGGGCATCGGAACTGCAGGGGTGGGCGCTTGGGCAGCGGCCCCCGCCAGCATCTGTGCATGTGCGCGCACGGCATCGCGCACATGCGCGCCGGGGCGGGCGTCTTCCTGCTCGCTGGCCTCGTGGTAGCGCCGGACCAGTTCGTCGTGCTGGCTGGTCATACAAACTCCTTGAGGTGCTGGCGAAGGCTGGCCCGCGCGTAGCGCAGACGGCTCTTGGCGGTTTCAAAATTCACGCCGGTGGCCTCGGCAATTTCCTGCACGCTCAGGTCGCCTTCGGCCTGCAGCAAGAAGGCTTCGCGCTGCTCCAGCGGCAATTGCTCCACGGCCGCAATCAACGCGGCCGCCTGCTCGCGTGTCTGTAGCTGGCGCAAGGGCCCCAAGCCCGAGTCGGCCACCAGCGTGTCGGCGAGGCTGCCTGCGTCGTCTTCGCTGGCATCCAGGCTGGTGTGGTGCTTGGCGGTGCGCAGGTGGTCCACCAGGCGGTTGTGTGCCAGGGTGAACAGCCAGGTGCGGAACTTGGCCTTGACCTCGTAGCGCGTGGCGTTGCGCGCCACGGCAAACCACACGTCCTGCAGCAGGTCGTCGGCCACGGCCTGTATCTTGACGCTGCGAAACACAAACCGCCACACGGCCAGTTCGTGCCGTGCGTAGAGCTGGTCGAAGGCACCCAGGTCACCGCGGGCGTAGCGCAGCATCAGCGCTTCGTCGCGGTCGTGGGCATCGTCAGAGGGCGGGGCGGCAGACACCCGGGCATTATGCGACAACCTCGCCTCGCGAGTCGGTGCGGGCCTACCTGGGGTCTGGAACGTACGAGGGGTTGTCAGACTGTGGAAAAGCGCGGGGCACATGGGGCTGAGTGATGGGCTCGCGGATCACGCCAGCGGCGATCAGGTTCTCGCGGCTGTCGTACCGGATGCTGATGATTTCGTTGGGTTGCTCTTGCAGGCGCGCAAAGGTCGTATGCGAGACCACCGATGTCTCGCGCTGGCCGTGGGCCGTGCCCAGTTTGGCCGATGGCATGGGGGCGGTCTGGCCCACGTTGTCGGCAGATCTTGAGCGGGCGGAGGATTCGGCCTCGGCCGGTACTGCGGCGGCAGGCGATGCCGGTTGCTCGTCCCGGAGCCCCATGCTGTTGCCGCGGCGCTGACTGTAGGGCTCAGGCGTGATGGCGGGGGCTGGCGGGGGCACTGGTGGCAGTTCTCGGAACAGCGCCACGCCAATCACGCCAACATGGGCGGCGCGGCCCGTGCGGGCTGCATACGAGTTGGCGATGTGCGAGAACTCGAACGCCGCCACCTCGCTATCGCTCTTGCGCCAGCCGGTGATCTGGTATCGCTCGTGGGGCGAGAACACATAGCCGCGCTGGTCCCAGGCGGCCGTCTCGCCGCTGAGCACATTCACCCCGTCCACCGACGGGACCGCCAACACCCGCTCGCCCAGCCGGTTGCGCACGCTGATGGCATAACGCGCCCCTGGCCGCCCGGCCACCCAGTATTCGCCCCGGGCGTAGTGCACGGGCAACGTGGCGCCGGTATCGCGGTCCACGATGGTCACATCGGCCAGGCGGCCAATGGCCTGGGCGGGCAGGTGGCTCAGGCCCAGCAACGCGGCCAGTGTCGCGAGAGCGGGCAAAGTGAAAAAGCGTGGTTTCATGGCAGCTCCATCAAAAAAGTGGTGGTGCTGGGTGAAACGAACGGGGCGGCTGGATGGGGTTGAAACGATGCAAGAAATATGAAAAAAATGTTGGGCCGGTCTTGTCCGGGCCACTTGGGCGTTGTTCGGGAAGGGCGGGGCTCATCGCACAAACCCCTTGGGAAGCTCTGCATAACCCTCGCGAGGATGCGCTGGTGCGGATTGGGATAGGCCACAAGGCGCTTTTTGCAGCCAATCGCCTGGCTATTGGCAAGAAAAGCAACACCGTGGACTGCCCGAGCCCGCGCCAGCGCAGACCGCAGGGAGTTATGCAGAGGTTCCCTAGAACGTTTTTGCCTTCCTGCCGCAGGCGTTCTGGCGTTGGCT
>JBKCTS010000033.1:0-6351 GCA_046318695.1 Acidovorax sp. | reverse complement strand
CCCACGCGCACACGCCACCGGCCCGCCGCCCCCGAGCCGGCACGCGCCTGCCGCGTCGTCGCGCCTTGCCTGGCACCCCAAAAGCAGCGCTGGCAAATGCATTTTTAGGTTGAAATCACCTGTTGGCCCGGTTACTGGAGTAGCATGTAATCCTGCCGCCACCCTAGGAGTCAGCCATGCCGCATGAGCGCCGCCACTTCGTTCGCGTCAGTTTTGACGCCCCTGCCCTACTCACCACGGCACACGGCGCGTTCAGCGTTCATGTGGTGGACGTGTCGCTCAACGGCGCGCTGCTCACGGCACCATCGATGGCAGAACTGTCGGTCGGCATGCCCTGCCAACTGACCATTCCCCTGGCGGACACCGGCACCCACATCGCCATGTCGGCCGAGGTTGCCCACCTGCGGGACGGGGCCGCCGGCCTGCAGTGCCGCGACATCGACCTGGACAGCGTCACCCACCTGCGCAGAATCATCGAACTGCAGCTGGGCGACCCGGCCCTGATCGAACGTGACCTGGTCGAACTGAGCCAGACATCCAACTGACCCAAGCGATAGCTGGCCTGCCGGCAGCTATCGCAGCTATGACAGGGCGCAGGACTTCTTGCCGCGTTTGTGCTGCCCGGCATCGGCAGCCTGTCCACGGCTGGCATCCGGCTGGCGGGGGCGGCGCAGCCCACGCGGCTGGCAGGCAGCATGGAGACCCTTACCCTCTCGGGCACGGTTGCCGCCGGTGGCGACAAGACGGCCTCGCATATGCACACGGCCATTTCCACCGCCACGGGGCAGGTGCTGGGTGGGCATGTGGCGCCGGGGTGCATGGTGCTCACCACAGCAGAGGTGCTGCTGGCCCTGCTGCCCGACTGGCAGTTCACCCGCGAGCCAGATGCGCAGACCGGGTATGACGGGCTGGTGATACGGCCGCAGGGCTGATTGCTATTGATTTGATAGCTTCTTGCGCAATGCTAGCAGGCGCTAGCGGCTTATTTGCCCCAGGGGTTCATGAGCTGAACGCCGGTGTTCACAAAGTCTTGTGTGTTGCGCGTGGCCACCGTAAAGCCATGTTCCAGCGCGGTGGCGGCAATCATCGCATCGCGCTCTGACCGTGGGTCGGGCACGTGCAGGGCAGCGCACAGGCTGGCTACTTGTTCGGTAAACGGCAGGATGCGCCCCGCGAAGGCGGCACGAACACCGCTCAGCCAGACGCGAAGCGCAGCACCTTGTGGTGGGGTGCGCCGCTCCAGCAGCAAGATGCCTTTTTCCAGCTCCAGGATGGTGATGGCGCTCAGGTACAGCGTGCTTGCGCGGTGTTGTGCCGCCCACTTGCGTACCTCGGCAGACTGGTTGGATTTGCCTTGTCGCAGCTCAGAGATGACATTGGTGTCTAGAAGAAACATGCCCCCCGCCTATTCCAGTTCGGCAGCGCGGGTGGTGATGTCCAGGCGGGGCGCTTCGAACTCAATGCCGTCGCCACCAGCAATACCGTCCATCACCGCCAATAGCGATGGCTCGCCCTGCCCGACCATGCGGTAGTAGTCGTCGATAGTTAGCAGTGCGTAAGCAGGGCGGCCTCGGTCGGTAATGAACACGGGGCCCTCTGCCGCAGCGCGTTTGGCGCTGGACACATCGCGGGTGAAATCGCGGCTGGAGAAGGTGTGAACCGACATGGTAGCCCCCGCTTGAAGTTTGTTTGTATGTTATGACAAAACCTCGGTTCCGTCAAAGCAACAGTAACGCTGGACAGGACTGCATGCCATGACTAAAGTAATGAAACCTTACTTTCTGTCAAACGCCATGCTTGCCAAAATCACTTCCAAGAACCAGCTCACACTGCCCAAGAGCGTGACGCAGGCCGTGGGTGCCACAGAATACTTTGACGTGGAGGCCCGAGCCGGGCAGATCATCCTCACGCCCGTGCGCATCCAGCGCGGGGACGCGGTGCGGGCCAAGCTGGCAGAGTTGGATTTAACAGATGGCGATATGGCCGACGCCGTAGCTTGGGCCAGAGCGCCCCTGGCAGCACCAGCCATCTCTGCAGAGCCCATGACGCCGTATACGGTGAACCCCGCCAAGTCCAAGAAGACGGTTGCCAAAAAGGCCCAGACCAAAGCATGAGCGCTCCAGTGCGCGTGGTGTTGGACACCAACGTGGTCTTGTCTGCGCTGGTGTTCGGTGGCGGTGCGGCAGGGCGGGTGCGGCGGGCGTGGCAGCAGGGTGCGATACTGCCATTGGCCAGTACCGCCACGGTGCAAGAGCTGTTGCGCGTGTTGGCCTACCCCAAGTTCCGCCTGTCGCAAGTTGAGCAGGACGAGTTGATCGCCGACTATCTGCCGCACACCGAGATAGTGCGCATTCCCACGCCACCGCCTACGGTCCCCGCTTGTCGCGATGTCTTGGACGAGCCATTTATGCATCTGGCGGTTGCAGGCCAGGCGCAAGTGCTGGTGTCTGGCGACCAGGATCTGCTGGCCATCGCCGCAGAGTTCGAGCAGATCAGTGGTTGTCCGATGTTGACTTTGGATGCCTTTTGCAGGGCCTACCTTGCCGTGTAATGCCAGCTACCCATTAAACCGAATGAACATCACCAATACCCTCGTCCAAAAGCTCTGGAACTACTGCAACGTACTGCACGACGACGGCATGAGCTACGGCGACTATGTGGAGCACTTTGACGGGCTCGGCCCGAAAGGTTGGGTTGGCGCCGCCCTACCGGAAGCCGTTCATGCTCAACCGGAAGCCGTTCATGCTGAGCTTGTCGAAGCACCGCGCACGGCTTCGACAGGCTCAGCCCGAACGGTTGGGTTGGCGCTGCCCTACCGGAAGCCGTTCATGCTCAAGCGGAAGCCGTTCATGCTGAGCTTGTCGAAGCACCGCGCGCGGCTGCGACAGGCTCAGCGCGAACGGTTGGGGTGGCGCTGCCCGACCGGAAGCCGTTCATGCTGAACCGGAAGCCGTTCACGCTGAGCTTGTCGAAGCGCCGTGCAAGGCTTCGACGGGCTCAGCCCGAACGGTTGCGTTGGCTGGCAAGGCTTTGACAGGCTCGGCCCGAACGGTTGCGTTGGCGCCGCCCTACCGGAAGCCGTTCATGCTGAGCTTGTCGAAGCACCGCGCAAGGCTGCGACGGGCTCAGCCCGAACGGTTGCATTGGCTGCCGCGGTTCTCCGTGTGGTGCCCGATGCGGCATGGGCTTGCTCGCCTGCTCAGCTCTGGATCTGCGCCCACAGCTTGTCCAGCCGCTTCACGCTCACCGGCTGGGGCGTGCGCAGTTCCTGCGCGAAGAGGCTCACGCGCAGCTCTTCCAGCAGCCAGCGCAGCTCTTGCATGCGTGCATCCACCTGCCCTTTGCGCTCGGCCACCAGGCGCCAGTAGCGCTGCTCTTGGGGGCGCAGTTCGGCCAGCCGGGTGGCGTCGCGGGTGGGGTCGGCGCGGATTTTGTCCAGCCGCAAAGTGATGGCCTTGAGGTAGCGGGCGTAGTGGGCCAGCTGGGCCCACGGGGCCGCAGCGATGAAGTGTTTGGGCATCAGGCGCTGCAACTGCTGCTGTGCATCCTGCGTGGCCTCAGGGGCGTTTTTGGTGTCTTTGATCTTGCGGGCGGCCACTGCGTATTCGGTGAGGATGGTGGCGGCCAGGCGGGCGACTTCGTTGGCGATCAGCGTGAGACGGCCGCGGCCCTCGTCCACGCGGCGCTTGAAGGCGAATTCGTCGGTGGGCAGGGGGTCGAGCAAAAAGGCGCGGTCCAGCGCCACGTCGATGATCTGGGCCCGCAGCTCTTCCTGCGTGCCCAAGGGCATGTAGGCCACGGCCATCTTCTGCAGGTCGGGGATGTTTTTCTCCAGGTACTTGAGCGCATCCTTGATCTGCAGCGCGCACAGGCGGCGCAGGCCCGCGCGTTGTTTGGCGGCGGCCACCTCGGGCTCGTCAAACACCTCGATGGTCACGGCGTCGCCGCCGTCGATCAGGGCCGGGAAGCCGATCAGCGTCTGGCCGGCCTTTTTGATCTCCATGAGTTCGGGCAGCTCGCCAAACGTCCAGGCGGTGTAGCGCTGGCCGGCCGGCGCTGTGGGCGCGGCGCTCGCAGGCTTCGTGGCAGCGGGCGCAAGGTCTTTTGCTCCTTTTTTTGTAGCTAAAAGCGCTTTACCATCAAGCGCGATTGGCACTTTTGATTCATTTTTTTCATCCCCTGCCGTGCCTCCGCCCAGCTTGAGCCCTGCCAGCGCCTGAAACGCCCCGCGCGCCTTGCCCCCCCACTCGGCCTTGAGCGCGCCCAGGTTGCGCCCGTGGCCGAGTTGGCGGCCATGCTCGTCCACCACGCGGAAGTTCATGAACAGATGGGGGCTGAGCATGTCGAGCTTGAAATCCGCCCGCTTCACATCGAGTGAGGTCTCATCACGCGCCTGCTTCAAAAGCACATCGGTCAGGCTGCCGCTGCCAAAGCGCTCGGGCGCCCCCAGCAGCGCGGCCAGGCGGGTGGCCGACTCGGGCAGGGGCACAAAGCGGCTGCGCGGGCGCTGCGGCAGGCTTTTGAGCAGGGCCTGGATCTTGTCCTTGAGCATGCCGGGCACCAGCCATTCGCAGCGCTCCTCGCTCACCTGGTTGAGCACAAACAGCGGAATGGTCACGGTGATGCCGTCGCGCGCATCGCCCGGCTCGTGCAGGTAGCTGGCGGCGCAGTCCACACCTCCGAGCCGCACCGTGCGCGGGAAGGCGTTGGTGGTGATGCCTGCGGCCTCGTGGCGCATCAGCTCTTCGCGGGTGAGCTTGAGCAGGTCGGGCTGCTTCTTTACCTCCTCGCGGTACCAGGCCTCGAACGTGTGGCCGCTGCACACATCGGGCGGCACCTGCTGGTCGTAGAAGGCGTAGATCAGCTCGTCGTCCACCAACACGTCCTGGCGGCGCGACTTGTGTTCCAGCTCTTCGACCTTGGCGATGAGTTTTTGGTTGGCCGCCAGGAAGGGCAGCCGGGTCTCCCAGTGCCCGCCCACCAGACCTTCGCGGATGAAGATTTCGCGGGCAGCGTGCGGGTCCACCTTGCAGAAATGGATGCGGCGGTTGCTGTATACCACGATGCCGTACAGCGTGGCACGCTCCAGCGCCACGACCTCGGCTGATTTTTTCTCCCAGTGCGGGTCGAGCAGCTGCTTTTTCAAGAGGTGCCCGCCGATCTGCTCGAGCCACTGCGGCTCGATGGCGGCAATGCCACGGCCGAACAGGCGCGTGGTCTCGACCAGCTCGGCCGCAACAATCCAGCGGCCGGGCTTCTTGGCCAGGTGCGCTCCAGGGTGCTTGTAGAACTTGATACCGCGCGCGCCCAGGTACCAGTCGTCCTCGTCGCCCTTGGCACCCACATTGCCCAGCAGTCCGGCCAGCATGGACAGGTGCAACTGCTCGTAGCTGGCGGGCTGGGTGTTGATGGGCCACTGGTGCTCGGTCACCACCGTGAGCAACTGCGTGTGGATGTCGCGCCACTCGCGCAGGCGGCGGATGCTGATGAAGTTCTGGCGCAGCAGTTGCTCGTACTGGCGGTTGCTGAGCTTGTGTGTCGCAGCCGGTGCGGCAGGCACTGCGGCCACTGTGGACGCGACAGCGGCAGCGGGCGCAGCACCGCGGCGCTCGACCGGCAGGTAGGCCTGTGAAGGAAGCTTGTGCGCGGCCATGGCGCGCTGGGCCCGGGCCGATGGCAGGCTGGGCGCCCCGCCCCGGGCTTCGTTGATCCACTTCCACAGCTTCAGATATCCGCTGAATTCGCTCTTGTCGTCGTCGAACTTGGCATGCGCCTGGTCGGCCTGCTGCTGCGCTTCCAGGGGCCGGTCGCGCACGTCCTGTACGCTCAGCGCGCTGGCAATCACCAGCACCTCGTCCAGCGCCTTGCGGTCGCGCGCCTCGATGATCATGCGGCCCACGCGCGGGTCCAGCGGCAGGCGCGACAACTCCACGCCCACGGGGGTGAGTTCGTTGGCATCGTCCACCGCGCCCAGTTCGCTCAGCAACTGGTAGCCGTCGGCAATGGCGCGGCCCGAGGGTGCCTCGATGAACGGGAACTGCACCACATCGCCCAGGTGCAGCGACTTCATGCGCAGGATGACGCCTGCCAGCGAGCTGCGCAAAATTTCGGGATCGGTAAAACGCGGGCGGCCGTTGAAACCAGCCTCGTCGTACAGGCGAATGCAGATGCCGTTGGCCACACGTCCGCAGCGGCCTGCGCGCTGGTTGGCCGCCGCCTGGCTGACAGGCTCGACCAGCAGTTGCTCCACCTTGCTTCTAAAACTGTAGCGCTTGACGCGCGCTGTTCCTGCGTCAATGACGTATCGGACTCCGGGCACGGTGAGCGAGGTCTCGGCCACGTTGGTGGCCC
>JBKCTS010000032.1:0-1990 GCA_046318695.1 Acidovorax sp. | reverse complement strand
CCTCAGAAAAAATGCTGCTCACGCTCGACTGATACCATTTAATTGCTATCAATAAAATAGCACTCGCAGGCTGCGGTTGCTATGCATTGAACCTAAAAGCGGCGCTGGCAAGTGCATAGCGCTGTCACCCCAACGGTGAGGCTGCGAAAACAACGCAAGGCCCGAGTCCACGCGGTGTGCGGCGAGATGACAAGCGGTCAACTGCCGTTTTTAGGTTGAAATGATGCACAGAAGCGCCAGGGCTTGGGCAGCCGGTCGTGCTGGCCCGGTGGCAGGGTCTGGGTGCCGTCCCGATGGGAGCAGGCGCCGCCAGCGGGCGAGCGTTGCTTTGGACGGTCAGGAGCGGTCCGCTTGCGCCGTCTTGCTGGCAGGGTTTTTCGCCTTGCCGGTGGCTTCCTCAAGCTCGGCGGTGCGCTTGTCCACGGCTTCCCGTAGGGCTTTGCCCGGCTTGAAGTGCGGAACGCGCTTTTCAGGAATGGCAACCGCTTCGCCGCTGCGCGGGTTGCGTCCCATGCGGGGCGGTCGATGGTTGACCGAGAAGCTGCCAAAGCCGCGGATTTCGATCCGGTGGCCGCTCACCAATGCATCACCGACCGCGTCCAGTATCGTTTTGACGGCGAATTCGGCGTCGCGATGCGTCAATTGGCCGAAGCGGGCAGCAAGTTCTTCAACGACGTCTGAGCGGGTCATGGAATCTTGTGGCATACGAACGGGTGATGGCTTCAAAAAAAGCGGGCGCCAAGGATGGCGCCCGCTGTCTTGCCGAAGTGCCCATGCCAGCATTCAACCGGGTGGAGCCGGGGAAGTTGCACAGGCGGTGTGCTAACAGGGCCTGAGAACTGCCTCGGCTGCCCGCCTGAAGGCATGGCACGCGGGCGGGCTTTGCTTACTTTTCCGAGTTGTCCAGCTTGGCGCGCAGCAGAGCTCCCAGGCTGGTCGTGCCAGCGCTTTCGCGGCTGGACTGCTGGCTCAGGCTGGCCATGGCGCCTTGCTCGTCGGCCATGTCCTTTTGCTTGATCGACAGTTGGATGTTGCGGGTCTTGCGATCCACGTTGACCACCACTGCAGTGACTTCGTCGCCTTCCTTGAGCACGTTGCGAGCATCTTCCACGCGGTCGCGGGAGATTTCAGAGGCGCGCAGATAGCCCACGATGTCGTCGCCGAGGTCGATTTCAGCGCCACGGGCGTCCACCGACTTGACCTTGCCGGTCACCGTCTGACCCTTGTCATTCATGGTCACGAAGGTCGTGAATGGGTCACCGTCCAGCTGCTTGATGCCCAGCGAGATGCGCTCGCGGTCCACGTCCACGGCCAGCACGATGGCTTCGACTTCCTGGCCCTTCTTGTAGTTGCGCACGGCGGATTCGCCAGGCTCGTTCCAGGAGAGGTCTGACAGGTGCACCAGGCCGTCGATACCGGCAGCCAGGCCCACGAACACGCCGAAGTCGGTGATCGATTTGATGGGGCCCTTGACGCGGTCGCCGCGCTGGGTGTCCTGGGCAAACTCTTGCCACGGATTGGCCCGGCACTGCTTCATGCCCAGGCTGATGCGGCGCTTGTCTTCGTCGATTTCCAGAACCATCACTTCGACTTCGTCGCCCAGCGATACCAGCTTGGCAGGAGCGATGTTCTTGTTGGTCCAGTCCATTTCAGACACGTGCACCAGGCCTTCGATGCCGGGTTCGAGTTCGACGAACGCGCCGTAGTCGGCAATGTTCGTGATCTTGCCGAACAGGCGGGTGCCTTGTGGGTAGCGGCGGTTCACGCCCATCCATGGGTCGTCGCCCATTTGCTTGAGACCCAGCGAAACACGGTTCTTCTCGGTGTCGAACTTCAGGATCTTGGCAGTGATTTCCTGGCGAGCGGTCACCACGTCGGAGGGGTGTCGCACGCGGCGCCATGCCTTGTCGGTGATGTGCAGCAGGCCGTCGATGCCGCCCAGGTCCACGAATGCACCGTATTCGGTGATGTTCTTGACCACGCCCTGGAC